>NZ_JBRILT010000014.1:0-94787 GCF_052977065.1 Shewanella sp. 125m-1 | reverse complement strand
CCCCAGAACAGTAAAACCAAGGCCTCAACGGTATGCCAAAAATAAAAATGCCGTTCACCTTAAGTGAACGGCATTAACTCATAGAGTGCCTTTTCTTTTGCTTATTTTATGCCAATCATCATTAGCGAGTGAGCATTGAAGCGTATTTAGCTAACCTGAACTAGTTCGGTAATTCTGCATTGTGGTAGACGTTCTGTACGTCATCACAATCTTCAAGGGCAGCAAGGAACTTTTCGAACTGCTCAATCTCTTCTGCATCAGTAATAGCAGTCATTGTCTGTGGTAAGAAAGTAATTTCTTCCATAACATAGTCAGTGTCTTCTGGTAGCTCAGCAGCTAATGCTGTTTTCACTTTGAAGAATTCTGTATGCGGCGCGTATACGCTGATCATGCCATCTTCTAACTCTACGTCAGATACATCAACGTCAGCCATCATTAGCATTTCAAGGATGGCATCTTCGTCATCACCGGCGAATACGAATACCGCTTGATGATCGAACATATGACCAACAGTACCAGGGCCGCCGAGCTTAGCATCATTTTTAACGAATGCTTGGCGAACTTCAGTGAAAGTACGCTTAACGTTATCAGTTAAGCAGTCGGCAATAACCATGCAACCGCCAGGACCAAAACCTTCATAGCGTGCAGTTTCATAATCTTCACCACCGCCGCCACGGGCTTTTTCAATAGCACGCTCAATAACGTGTGCAGGTACTTGGTCTTTCTTTGCTTTGGCAATCATGGTGCGAAGCGCAAGGTTGCCGTCAGGATCGAAACCACCATTCTTGGCGCAAACGTACAGCTCTTTCCCGTATCGAGAATAGATTCTGGTTTTTTGCCCAGCGGTTTTCGCCATGGATTCTTTCTTGTTTTGGTATGCTCTGCCCATCTTGATCTTTCTCACTAAGCTTAAAAAATTGCCAGCAATGTTAGCAGCTTTATCGAAATAAATCAGCCGCAGGCCTTTAAAAATGCTAAACGCAGCGATTAATTTTGTTTAATAGCAGTAACTAAGAGTACTAAAGACCACCGGCCTAGTGTTTCCTGTTGTTTGCTTTGTTCTTTCGGGCACTCATTCGTGGGGCGGTAAGTGCGTTTATACGTTACTTTATGAACATGGCTAGTATGCAGTCTGTTCATTTTTTTCTCACTGTCCCCCTCCCTTTTGAGTGTTATTGATGCCGGTAAATATGCCCAGTTAATGTGAGGCTTCGATTACAGCTGTTGTCAGGGTTGTGTTTAAGTTTTTGTATTGTGCTTGCATTGTATTTTTATTTTAATTGCGTTTGTATTGCGCGATGTTAATCGGTTATTTAACTTAAACTGACAATCTATTATTTTAAATGTTTATCATTATTATTTTGAACGTTGCTTTACAGTATGCCACTCGATTAATTAATTATTAAATCCATTACTTCTGCCTGTTATTTTCCCATCAAGTTTTATACCGATTTTGATTTGTTAGTTATTGTTTTAACTACATTTTATTTTTAAGTGCTTGTTGTGGTGTAATTAATTGAACATTAAATGATTAGCGTATTATTTATGTGTGTTTATTTATGTGAACTCTACCTCGTAATAAATAGGTTGTTGAGAAATTAGTCACAAAAATAAGCTGTTACTACTAATAAGGTATTTGCGGGGGAGTAAAAGATCACGACTTAATAAAAATTATGGAGTGATGATGAAAAAATTTAATAAATGCAGTGTGGCGTTAATCGTTGCCACCGCTTTCGGTCTAGCTGCCTGTAGCGATGGTAAAGACGGTAATGATGGTGAAGATGGCACCAGTCCTCTACCACCGGTTGTCGAGGTTACTGAAGCCACTAATGTTGCAATGCTTGGCTATACGCTTGAAGAGGGCGCTGTACGCTTTGAGTTTGAAGTGACCAACGAAGAAGGCTTACTGGTAAGTGGGCTTGAAAAAGTGAGCGCTGAAGTGGCGGCTTTGACCGATAAAGGCATCGCACGGAGTCGCCCCGATTTTGAGGGGACAATCGTAGGTGGCAGCGCTAATGAGGCTACCGAAGGTGCGAGCTTGACCATGACTGAAGATGGCCGTTATGAGTTTTTAGCGCCTATGCCAGCAGTCAACGCTGGTACAGAAGGCATCATTCGTATCGCTGTTGGTGGCGGTGAGAATATTGCTAAGTCAAATTATATCGTGGTTGATAAGTCAGAAGGCCTACACACCACATCAACGGCAACCTGTCATGGTTGTCACGTCGATTACGCCGCATCTAACTTAAAGCATCCAAGCTACACCGCAATTAACACTGACGGTGAAACTGACTTAGTCGCGGGTTGTATGGTGTGCCACGGCAATGTGGTGCGTGATGACGGTGGTTATGCGCGTAACTCAATGCAAAAGATTGGTCATATCAATCACCAGAAATTTGAAAAAGATTTCGAACCAGCCAATTGTTATACCTGTCATGCTGAGCCTATAACTAAGGTTAATAGCATGAGTACTTGTACCGACTGTCACGATGCTGCTGGTGTCGGCACGGCGGCCGTTGCGATGACGTATAGTGGCTTTAGTGAGTCTGATGATGTGCGTTTATTCCATAAGAAAGTTGCGGAAAAAGCTCTGGTACGTGATGAGCATGCTGCAACAGTTTCAGCGCCTTATATGGCTGCTGATGGTGGCTATTGTACTGATATCGCTTTATTTAAAGGTGAAGAACAGCTAAATCTAGAAACGTTGCAGGCTGATGGCACTGTCTCTTATTTAGGGGCTTATTTACACGGCTATGATAATGCATCAATTGTTGGCCGCGCAGCGAGAACGAGCACTACAACGTACGATGCTAACGGGACTGCGTCGATCTGTTTTGCTAGCTTGGATGCAACATTCCCTGAATTAATGGCCAGCTCACGTATCACCTTTAACTTTGGCTCAGATGCTAGTTATGATGGCGTCACACTTCATGGTTATTCTGACATGATGTCGGGTACGTTATATGAGCGTCGCCATAGCGTTACGATTGATAGCTGTAGCACTTGTCATAACAACGAAACTAACTACCATAAAAACGGCAGCTATGCCGACGGTGGCTTAGGTTGTGTGGCGTGTCATAACAATGGTCAAGACCGTAGCTCTAAGAATTCAGCACCAGGCTTTGGTCCTATGGTCCACAGTATGCATTGGGGCGAAGGTAGCTCTGCGATAACGGGTGAGCCAAACTCAGCCACTAAGCTAAATGCTGAAAACTGTGTGGCGTGTCATGCCGAGGGGATTGATCTTAACGCGGTGCCAAACCAGTACATGTTGTCTAAAGCGTTCAACGGCGGTACTTCCGGTGTCGCATCAAGTCCAGTAACGGCAAATTGCTATGCTTGTCATGATAGTGATCAGGCGCTGAACCATATGAAGTCAAATGGTGGTGAAATCAATATTCCGGTAGATACTAAGGGTGACTGGTACAGCCAAGGTACGTCAGAATCTTGTGCAACTTGCCATGCTGAAGGTCGTTCATACGGTATTGAAAAATACCACGTATTTGACCGCAAAGAATAAAAAGTAAGGGTTAGCGCTCCCTGCAATTAGCTAACCCATATCTTTTTTGGGCTCTTATACAGAGCCCTTTTTAATTTCTGTTTTTATCCTGATGAAGTGCTAGACTGCTGCTCTATTGCGTTGTTTAGGAGTGCTTCCTATGCTTTGGAAATCTTTATCTTTTTCTGAGCTTTCATTGAATGAATTGTATGATTTGTTAAAACTCAGAGTTGACGTATTTGTGGTAGAGCAAAACTGCCCTTATCCTGAACTCGATAATAAAGATCGCCTGAGTCAGACTCAGCATCTTTTAGGAGTTAATGAGCAAGGCATTATTCAAGCCTATGCTCGAGTGCTCGCGCCTGGCGTGAGTTATCCAGATGCGAGTATTGGTCGAGTGATTGTGGCTGAGGCTGCTCGTGGTGGTGGTATTGCGCATACATTGATGCAAAAAGCGATTGCGATTTCGAGCAAGAAGTGGCCTGAGCATAATATTCAGCTTGGCGGCCAAGAGCACTTAAAAGGCTTTTACCAACACTTAGGTTTTGAGCCGGTCTCTGAGATGTATTTAGAAGATGGGATCCCACATTTGGATATGTTGTTAACGCTTAAACACTAATTTCAAATGCAGAAAAGCGCACATAGGTGCGCTTTTTTATTGATCATTGAGCAGCAGGTTTAAGCTCTTAGCGTTACTTCTGGCTTGTAGTCGACATCACCATTTTTACTGATCACTGCAAGCGTTTTGTTTTGCATAATAAACGCGAGTGGCCCAGCAGACAGATGACGGACAAAAAGTAGCCTGAAGCCAAATTTATGTAGATCATACAGAGCAATCTTTTGCTCTGCGCTCATGGTATCCCAATGAGTATCATGAGCAAGTGCAGTCCCTCGCTTTTCTTTAGAATGTAATGCAATTAGCATAATATCTCTCTATAAGTTAGCGTGTTTATATCACTAGATATTAATTATACAACGGCTGTCTAATATAACCGTTTTTTAAGCAGTTAGGCATGGGGTTATTCAGAAAATAGTTGTTTTTTTTAGTGAAAATTGGTCAACTTTTTAAATCTATACAACAAACGTATTAAGGAGTTAGCAGTGCTTAGCTATATTGAACCTGTATTTCGTCCACCATCAGAATGGAAGTCGCTGATCTTACAGGTGACCAATGGCTGTAGTTGGAATCAATGTAGTTTTTGCGATATGTACACTGAGCCGCAGAAGCGTTTTAGGGCGCAAAAGGCTGACAAGATAGAGCAAGATCTTATTGCCGTAGCTAACTCATCAGCACATATCTCTCGGGTTTTCTTAGCCGATGGTGATGCGATGACGCTGCCCTTCGCACGCCTCGAAAGCATCTGTTTGTTGATAAAACAATATCTCCCGAATGTGACTCGAATAAGCAGCTACTGTTTGCCTCGTAATATCAATAATAAGACCCCTGAACAGTTGCAACGGTTAAGAGAGCTTGGGTTAAGTTTGCTTTATATTGGCTGCGAGAGTGGTGATGATGAAGTGCTGGCTAGGATCAATAAAGGTGAAACCTTTGCATCTTCCTTAGCGGCATTACAGAAAATTAAAGCCGCGGGGATCAAAGCGTCAGTGATGATTTTAAATGGCTTAGGTGGTGTTGAATTATCAAGGCAGCACGCCGAGAATTCGGCCAAGTTGATGAACGCAGCACAACCAGAATATCTGTCGACCTTAGTGGTGACATTGCCTTTAGGCACACAGAGGATGGACGCGGCTTTTGATGGCGAGTTTCGGTTACCCAACCAGTCTCAATTGTTTGAGGAGATGCATACGCTATTGAGCCATCTTGAGCTAGAGAAGACCGTATTTCGGTCAGACCATGCTTCTAATTACCTGGTGTTAAAAGGTGTGCTGGGCAAAGATAAACAGGCATTGGTGGAGCAAGTTGCGGCCGCAATGAATACTCCTGAGCGAATTCAGTTACGGCAAGAGTGGCAAAGAGGGCTGTAAGGATTTAATACTCTTGGTATTGCCAACCTAGTTTATGTTGCTTTGCTGTTTTAATGTGTTCGCGACATCTAAGCACTGGTCTTTAAACCACTGGATTAACGGGTCTTTGTGAACTCTGGCATGCCAGTAAAGGGTGCTGTCTAGTTGAGGCAGCTCTTTAAGCACTACCGCTTCTAATCTCGATTGCCACTTTTCTGATGCCAGCGTTCGCTGCGATACAAAACCGACATGTTTGCCTGCTAGCAAGCCTTGTAACAATACTTGAAACGAGCCACTAATAAGGGTGATTTTACGCTGCAACTGGTTATGTAATGCCAGTTGAGTTATCTCAGCTTCAACTGAGTTTGAAGCTGAATACTCGGCGGTATCATATGCAAAAATTTGCGCTAATGTCGGTTGCTTAATTTTAGCTAAAGGATGATGTCGACTATAGGCGGCACAGTAATTATCACTACTGATATGGCGCCCATGGATATTGGCTGGAGGCGTATCTGTGCCCGCTGCTGCGATATCAATCTCACCGGACTCTAGCAAGGAAAAAACATCCTTGGGTTTATGGACAAATTCGAGCTCTACATTAGGCGCTGACATGAGTATTTTATCTAGCAGCATCGGGATCATTGTCTGGGTGAGGTCGTCCATAAACGCAATACGGATCACCCCATGACTTTTCATTGGATCGAACGCGCTCTGAGAGATGAGCCGCTCACTCAGTTGCAGCCATTCTGTGAGTGAACTATAGAGGCGTAATGCTTTACTGGTAGCCTTAATGCCTTGTCCCTGTTTTACAAATAGTGGGTCATCAAAAACGGCGCGAAGTTTTTTTAAATTTTGACTCATCGCTGGCTGAGATATATCTAGCCTTTCAGCACTTTTAGAGACGCTTTGCTCTTCAATCAAAATGGCTAAACTGAGTAATAAGTTTAAGTCGCATTGCTGAATAATTTTTAAATCTGTTGGGTTCATAAGGCTTTTTCTACAAGTAGATGTTTATGGCATAGTGCGATGATCTGACGTCTAAACCATTGTTGTAATTCAGGGGCTCTTTGATGGCGATCCCAGCAGACTTTTAGCTCAAGATTAATCGGTGAACCTAACCAGTCGAAATTTTGAGTCTCATCTTCAGGCAAAATTCTCATAGCAAAATGCGGCAGTAAGGTGACGGTATTATTTGTTTGTAGGGCATAAAGCAGGGCACTTAATGAATTTGTCGTTAAGGTATAAGCGGCATCGAGTGCATTTAGGTCCTCTAGCGCTTCAATGGAGTGTAATTGGTTATGCTCTTGAAATTGATAGCGTAATAGCTTAATTGCATCTTTGTCTGAGTGAAGGTTTTTCTGATTGGTCGTTTTGTGGGTGACCATTTGCCAAGGTGCTCGACCTATTGCAGTGCTAACAATTGGAGTGGAGACATTATCGTAAAAGCCAATAACGACATCAGCTTGCCCACGTCTGAGTAGTTGAAATCCGTTGGCATTTTGAGAAATATATTCTAGTTCAATACCGGGAGCCTGTTCACTCATGAGCTCAATTAATGGCGCAATAATCAGCTGGGCGGTAATATCGTTCATAATGAATCGGATGCGCCCTTGAGCCGTTTTGGGGTTGAAATGTTCGGCTTCTAATAATCGAGCTGTTTTGTCTAGTAAGGGGGTTAACTCCAAAGCAATGGCTTGCGCTTTGTTGGTTAGTGTCATGCCATTGTTGCTCTTTAGCAGTAATGGGTCGGCAAACATTAATCGTAAGCGTTTGAGTATTTGACTCATCGCTGACTGGGAAAGGCCTAGATGTTTAGCGGCATTAGAAACATGAGCCTCTTTTAGCAAGACAGCAAGGGCAAGTAATAAATTGAGGTCGCAATTTTTAAGACGTTCAAGATTAAGCTGAGTAAGCATTATGTTACCTAGTCCCTATTAACAATCTGACTATAAATGATAAATCTCAGCTTGAATAGGCGATGATGACATGAATCAATTTGGAGACCATCAAAGCCATCCTTGGCTCATGTCTGTCCATGTTTACCCTTAAATAAGCGTAATTTGTCCAGTAGTGTCCTTGGTAAGCATGCACGTTAACCGCCTTGGTTAACGTGAGCCTTACGCCCCTTCGCCTTATCAGCCTAAAGGGATCCTTGAGTACCATGTCGCAGTCCTTGCTCAGTCGGGTCTATATTAATGATACGATTTCTAACGGATGACTTAAGAGACAATAACGGTTTCTTGGCTGGTTAACGTTACAATAACGCGGCGCTCTAATGCACGACCTTTACGTGAATCAGCATGGGCATCTTGATCACCGATGGCATCAGTATCAATACGCTCTACATCAACACCGTGAGAAGTTAAGTATGCTTCTACCTGCTGTACACGCTTTTCTGACAGCTTAAGATTGTATTGGCTATTACCTTGGTTATCAGATTGGCCATTGAGTAAAATAACATCTTGAACGGTTTGCTTAGAAAGCTGGATCACGTCATCCAATTTTGCCTTCGCTTCGCTATTGAGTTCTGCTGAGTCGAAACCAAATAGCACCGCGACACTGCTTTGTTCTGTGACGACTTCATATTCAGGTGCTGGTACTGGCTCAGGTCTAGGCATTGGCTTAGTTTGCTTTTCGATAACAGCGGGTAAGATCGCTGCGGTTGTTGCAGCAGGCTTAACACCAAAGCGGTAAGTTAACTGTAGGCCAACAGTTTGCGCATCCATGTTTGCCGTGTTCCATGCCGTTTCATCAATGTTAGCGAAACGACGGTATTTAGCTGAAATCGCCAATGAGTCTGTGATGTTATAGCCCACGCCAGCGCCAAAGTAAGGAGCCGTATCGGTTGCGCTAACGTATTGGTTAGCGTTTATTTGGTGAGATAAATGATACTGGAAAGCACCCGCTTCACCGGTTAAGAACCATTTTTCAGACAGTGGCAATGTACCAACAAGGCCTAAAGTAAAGCCATCAACATCTATCGATTGGCTACCGTCTAAACCACCCCATTGGTGAGTGTCATCATCAGTCCCCAGATCTTGCCAGCCAGCTTCAAAGGCCAGGTATTTGTTTAGTTGATAACCGACTAGGGCATTCCAGGCTAAGTCGCTGTCGTCGCCTAGATGGCTTATCGCGTCTACTGACTCATAGTTGCTTTGGCCTGCGCCTGCGCCAATGTACCAAGTATTATCCACGTCTGCCGCGTTGGCATATCCGCATGTACTTAATAATGCTAATGCGAGCACTGTTTTGTTCATCATATTGTCTCCATTGAATTTTAATATACTTTATCTGTGCATCTTTCAATGGTGGCATTCTGCAGTATTCGTTAAATCAGAGCGATACAGCAAAACGAATAACGATTATTTGTTTTACTTATGACTTGTGGCTGATATGACTCTTAATAGCCTAAAAATGGTTTGTGGCTGGCTTTTGTTATAAGTAGATTAGATGATGAAAAATACCAATACATAGCGGCTCAGGGGGAGCCGCTATGCTGAAGTTTAGCTTAGGGTTCTTGAATATGAATTTGTCTAACTGGGCAGGGGATCTCTATATTGGCTTGCTTGAGGGCTTTAAAGAGAGCGGCATTGGTTTGGTATTTGTCCTGGTAATAGCTTTGGGTTGGTACCCAATAGCGAATGCCTATCTCGATACCAATACTATTAAAGTCATTAACGCCGATTTGCGCCTTATCACCCTGATAGACCTTGGAGCTGTCGCTTAATACTTTAGCAAGCAGAGCAATGACCTGCTCAGGATCAGATTGATAACTGATATTGAACTTTGTTTCGACCAGCTTATTTGCAAAAGAGTTATGTAAGATCTCACCGACAATATGTTTATTGGGGATATTAATCTCTTCACCTTCTTCATTGGTTAGCACTGTCATGCCTAAATGGATATCTTTAACAAGTCCACCGACCCCTTTAATTTCGATGGTGTTACCGACAATAAAAGGCCGGGTGACAATAATGGTGATACCAGCTGCATAATTTGAAAGCATGCCCTGTAGCGCAAGACCTGCACCAAGAGATGCGGCGCCTATTGCGGCGACCATAGGGGTTACGCTGATCCCTAGTTTGCCTAAGGCAATAATACCGACCATGGCGATGACTAAGATGCGGACAAAGTTACTGGCAAAATTGCTGAGAGTGATATCAATATCGTGCTTTTCAAAAATGCGCGTAACAAGGTTAGCTGTTTTAGCAGCGATCCAGATCCCGATTAAAAAGATAATGATGGCACCAAGAATACTGAAGCTATATTGCACCAGAAATTCAGTAATTGCAGAGTAAGCATTTTGCAACTGCGCGATCTCTTGATCTAGGCCTTGCTCATTCATGTTAACTATCCTTTATGACAACTTATTTTCTGATTAGCTTATACCAATTTTGCGAAATAATTAACTCACTGAAATAAAACTGTTTTGTAACTTATAATTTATACATGTATAGCCAGAGAAACATTTGGTTTTGAATGTCAGTAGGCTTTGCGTGAAGAGGATCATGCTTTGCTGTTAAGTTTACTGTTGCTCTGTATAGAATAGGTTACTCTTTCTGCTAATTCTAATTTGCCGAGTTCAATTATGAGAGCTGTTATTTTCGTTTTATGTAGCATGTTAGCCACGTCAGTTTGGGCCAATGAGTATAAAGTTGGTGATCAAATCACAGACATCAAGTTACAAGATCAACACGAGGCTCAATATCAAGTTGATAGCACAACAACGCGTGTATTGTTCAGTCGTAGTATGGATGGCGGCACCTTAATTCAAGAAGCATTGGAAGCTGAACCTGAGCTAGTCAAAGATACTGCATTAGTTTATGTGGCAGATATTAGTGGCATGCCGTCACTGATCGCTCGTTTTGTTGCTCTACCTCAGTTTAAGAAATTTCCTTATAGAGTGGCGCTAGACAATGAAGGTGAGCAAACCAAGCCATTGCCAGCGATAAAAGACCAAGCGACCCTGATAGAGTTGACTAATAATCAGATCACTAATATTACATTTTATGAGACAACTGAAGCACTGCAGGCTGGGTTGAAGTAGTCGCCTACGCATTTGATGTAAAAAAGGGCGCTAAGCGCCCTTTTTAATGTTTGTATTTCGGTTAAGCCGAACGTTCTTTCAAGATATCGTAGATCTCTTCTTTTAAATGTAACTTCTGTAGTTTGAGCTCATGCACTTCAGGGGTGTAGTCGCTTGCACTGTGCTGCTCCAGGTTCTTTATTTCCTCATCGAGCTGGTTGTGCTTGTTAAACTTCTTCTGAAAATGCGCGTCAGATGTTTTTAACTGACTGATAAGTTCTCTGTATTCTGGAAACATGCAGGCGTCCTTCTTGCTGGTTTTATGGCGACTTTTCGTTTGGTTCAACTTTAAACTAGCGCGATTTTTAGTCGTTAAATGTGACATTGATCAAGTAATGAACGATTGATTTGTTTATCTAAATCTACAACTGTTTTTAGTCGATAATCCCACTGTAATACAAGATAGTTATAGTGAAAAAAACGGTCGTTTAATCAGTAATGTTGAGACGGTGCTAACTATCTAAGTTGTTGCTAATATTGCTTTATTTCATATAATATCCACTTGATATGCCTGCATTATTCGCACGTCATCTGCGCTGCCCTATCACTGGCAGAATAGGTGAGAGCTGCTATATTCTAGCTCTATTCTTTGATTGATTTAGTAACTAGATTACGACATATCATTTACTCTTGGCGGGTAAAGTGTGATCTACTTAACCTTTTTGGCGTCAAGACTAGGTTAAAGTCGAATTAATAAGATTTATAAATTCAAAAATGAAAGGGGTTTTCACGATGTCTGATGTATTTCATTTAGGCCTGACTAAAGAGATGTTAGATGGTGCTAGTTTAGCGATCGTGCCAGGCGATCCAGAGCGTGTTAAGCGTATTGCAGAGTTGATGGAGAATGCGACATTTTTAGCGAGCCATCGTGAATATACCAGCTACCTGGCATATATCGATGGTAAGGCAGTAGTGGTGTGTTCTACTGGTATTGGTGGTCCATCAACTTCTATTGCAGTAGAAGAATTGGCTCAACTTGGTGTGCGTACTTTCCTACGTGTGGGTACCACAGGTGCAATTCAGCCGCATGTAAATGTGGGTGATGTGATTGTGACTCAAGCATCAGTACGTTTAGATGGTGCAAGCTTACATTTTGCGCCAATGGAATACCCTGCGGTAGCAAACTTCGAATGTACAACCGCTATGGTTGCAGCGAGTCGTGAAGCGGGTCTTGAGCCTCATATTGGTATTACTGCATCGTCAGATACCTTCTATCCAGGTCAAGAACGTTACGACACAGTTTCGGGTCGCGTCACTCGCCAGTTCAAGGGCTCTATGCAAGAGTGGCAAGACTTGGGTGTATTAAACTATGAAATGGAGTCTTCAACGCTATTTACCATGTGTGCATCACAAGGTTGGCGTGCGGCATGTGTTGCTGGGGTGATTGTTAACCGTACTCAGCAAGAGATCCCTGATGAAGCGACAATGAAGAAAACCGAAGTAAGCGCGGTATCAATCGTGGTTGCAGCAGCGAAGAAGTTGCTTGCATAAGTTGACACTCATGCAATAAAAAAGGCGCTATATGCGCCTTTTTTTGTGTTCTAAACCGTCGCATTAATAGCAAAGATTAGAAGTGATACTTAGCAATCACTGAAAATGTATTTTGAACGATACCATCGACACCGTACTTGTTTTTCCAGTAATCGTATTCGATACCCACAAATAGCTTGTTCTGCTTATGCTCGCCTAATACAACAGCGCCTAAGTCATATTTTAGTTGCGGATTGAAGTGAAAGTTTGTCTCGTAAGCACCTTCGTCAGCAGCAAATACCCAGTCAAAGAAACCGTCAAATACGATGTTGGAGTTACCAACAGGGAAGTCCATTCTAAAAGCGGGTGATAACTGCCAACCGTCACTGATGTTGTCACTACTCATAGCGTGTCGACGGTAGGTGTTAAGTTGAAAGTAGCTGAAGTAAGGGATCTTGATATCCATACCCACACCGTATAAGAAGCTCTTAACTGGGCCTTCGCCTTCTTCAAGCGTTAGCGCCAGTGATAGATCGGTAACTGGACCGAAACCAACTGTTTTGCCTAATATCTTGCCGGCACTAAAACGAGTCGAGATCTCACCATAGGTGGTGTTGTCTTTATTGGCATTAGAGCCATTAAAGTAAGTCACATCTTGGAAGGCAAACCAGTCACCGTATTTCCAATCACCAGCGGTTTCAAATGTGAGGGTCGTTTGCTTCTCAGATGGCGCTAAATCATAATTTTCGCCATAAAGCGCAGTGACGCTGGCGTCCCACCAGTTAACCATATTATCAGCCATCGCCGTAGGGCTAACCAATAAAGCTAAACAAAGTAGTTTGTTGTTCATCGTAAAACCTTCTTATTTTTATGAGATCTAGGGTGCAGCTAATTTGAAATAAACTAAACATGTGTTTCATTGGCGGGGAATATAGGGGTTGTGCGAACAATGTTCAAATGGTTTGTCATTATTTTTCGAGCTTATGGTCATCGTCTCACGGTAATGCCTTGAATAAATGCTAATTAGTAGTTTTTAAATCGTGTCATTATTGTGTATTAAAACAAACGCGCTATAACTGCCGGACAACTTTTTACTCTTGATAAAGGCCGTGATAGGGTTGCGATAGCTGAGGGTTGACAGCTTTAGTTACATTTATGGAATACTGAATGCTGACATATTATGTCGCACAAATGATGCGCAACTGATATAGTCATTGCTTGACTCTTTCATTTCAGGGGGAAATATGGAGTTTTCAAATCCCATCTTTATCTGGGCATGTATCGGCATTATTCTTATGTTGGCAGAGATCATTTTACCAGGTGGTATTGTGATTCTTTTAGGCGCGGCTTGTTTGGTTGTAGCAAGTGCTTTGGCTATAGGTTTAGTCGAAGGTATAGTACAAAGTTTAACGCTTTGGTTTATCGCATCTATGGTTCTCTTACTGGCATTTCGCCAGATCACACAGAAGTTGATTGGCGGAGACGCTCACATTGACAACACAGACGAAGAGTTGGAAATTTATAATCAGCTCGCTATCGTCAAACAAACAATTGGTCCGGCTCAACAAATGGGGCGGATTGAATTTCAGGGCAGCGAATGGTCAGCTTTGGGAGATGGTAGCGAGATTGCCGCCGGCTCACAGGTTAGGATTATCTGTCGAGATAATATTGCGTTAGTGGTTGAGCCTATAGAGGCTGACAATGAGCACTTCGTAAAAGAAAAGTAATCGCTTTAAGGAAGGAATCTATTTATGTTTGCATTTACACTCTTTGTTCTATTTGTTTTTTTTATCCTCTATAAGTTGCTGTTAATTGTGCCTATGCGTGAGGTCAATGTGATCGAACGTTTAGGAAAGTTTCGTACAGTGCTGCAGCCAGGATTTCATTTCTTGATCCCGTTTTTTGACCGGGTGGCTTATAAACATGAAATCCGTGAGCAAGTACTTGATGTGCCGCCACAAAGTTGTATTTCAAAAGATAATACTCAGTTAGAAGTCGATGGCTTAGTCTACCTAAAAGTGATGGACGGTAAGCTTGCCAGCTACGGTATTGAAGATTATCGCCGCGCTGCGGTGAACCTTGCCCAAACGACCATGCGCTCAGAGATAGGTAAGTTGAGCCTTAGTCAGACATTCTCGGAGAGAGATAGCCTTAATGAATCGATTGTACGTGAGATCGATAAAGCCTCTGATCCTTGGGGGATCAAGGTGCTGCGTTATGAAATTAAGAATATCACTCCATCTCGTAAAGTTATTCATACTTTAGAAAAACAGATGGAAGCAGAGCGCAGTAAGCGCGCTGAAATCACCTTAGCAAATGCCGAAAAGGCAGCGATGATTAATTTATCTGAAGGTGAGCGCCAACAGGCGATTAACTTGTCTGAGGGGGAAAAACAGCGCCGGATTAATGAAGCAAAAGGTACCGCACAAGAGATCGCGATTGTTGCCAGAGCAAAAGCGGAAGGTATGGAGCTTGTGTCTGCGGCTCTTGCTAAAGATGGCGGTAATGAAGCGATGAACATGCAGCTAAAAGAGCAGTTTATTGCCCAAGTCGGTAAGATTTTAGCTGAAGCTGATGTGTCGGTGGTCCCGGCAGAGCTGGCTAAGATTGAAGGTTTTTTCGAAGGCATGGAACAGGTCACTAGTGCCGTGGCTGCCAATTCAGTAAAAGGAGCACGCTAATGATTGCAGGAATTGATACCGATTTAATTGTTATGGCTATTTGGGGCTTAATCTTTGCTATTTTTGTGATTAAGTTATTTCAATCGATCCGTTTAGTACCAACAAAATCAGCTTATATTGTTGAGCGTTTAGGTAAATATCATTCCACCTTAGATGCGGGCTTTCACGCCTTAATCCCCTTTGTCGACAAAGTATCTTACATACACGATCTAAAAGAAGAGACGATTGATGTACCACCGCAAGAGTGCTTTTCTTGTGATGAAGTGAATGTGGAAGTCGATGGTGTTATCTATATCTCGGTCGTTGACCCCGTTAAAGCCAGTTATGGTGTGACAGATTACCGATATGCGGCGATTCAATTGGCGCAAACGACGACGCGCAGCGTGATTGGAACCCTAGATTTAGACCGCACTTTTGAAGAGCGTGACGTGATTAGTGCAAAAGTGGTTGAAGTGCTAGATCAAGCTGGTGCCATGTGGGGCATACGAGTGCATCGTTATGAAATTAAAAATATCACGCCACCAGAAACGGTTAAAAATGCGATGGAGATGCAGGTAAATGCTGAGCGTGAGCGTCGTGCATTATTGGCCAAGAGTGAAGGTGATAAGCAGAGTAAGATCAACCGCTCTGAAGGTATTAAAACGGAAACCATTAATCACTCAGAAGGTGAGATGCAGCGCCGTATTAACGAGGCAGAAGGTAAGGGCGAAGAGATCTTAACCATTGCACGTGCAACAGCGGAGTCGATTGAGCGTATGGCAATGGTAATTGCAGCGCCTGGTGGTAAGAATGTGGTGCGTATGCAGTTAGGTGCGCAATACTTAAAGCAGCTTGATGGAGTCAGTACTGGTCAGAGTAAGGTCATTTTACCGGGTAATATGATGGACTTTGATCACTGGATGAATAGTATTGGTTTAGAAGAAAGCAAAAAGTAACATATTGATACTTAATAAAAATACTAGATTCAGAAATGGGTCTAGTATTTTTTTATGCTTTTTTGTCTATAAAGCTATTGTGATTAGCGGTAAACAGCTGCAAATTCTAGGTGTAAAGATTAGTCATTTTTTCGGTTCAGTTAAATAACTTTTAAGGTTTCAGATTCATTTTTTAATGCGTTTTTTTGATGTACTTTTTTGTAGCGAAAGCCAATTTTTAATAGCTCTTTTAGCGGTACAGGCTTACTGATCAAGAAGCCTTGAGCGTAATCGCACATCATAAAGCTTAACTCGTCGAGTTGCTCCTGAGTCTCTACTCCCTCAGCAATCACTCTAATGCCTAAAGCGTGAGCCATTTCAATCGTGGCGATAATAAGGTCATTACTCTTATCGTCTTTATTCATATCATTAATAAAGCTACGATCGATTTTCAGTATGGTAAATGGGTAAGTTTTTAAATAACTAAGAGAAGAGTAGCCGGTACCAAAATCATCCATTGAGATACAAAAACCGGCTTGGCTTAACTCCATTAATGCACCTAGCGTATAAGCATGACCGCTGAGTAGTACGCCCTCAGTGATCTCCAACTCAAGATCCTCAGGTTTCATGCCGAACTGATTAACGTTATCAATAATGGTTTGTACCAGCTTTGGATTCCTAAATTGACGAGGCGAAAGGTTTATTGCGACCCTAAACTTGTCATTAAATTTTTTCTGCCAAATTTGTGCAGTCTCTAATGCTTGCTGTAGAGCAAACTCCCCCATAGGCTCAATCATGCCGGTTTGCTCGGCAATCGGAATAAACTCCGCAGGAGATACGTTACCCAACGCCGGATTGCTCCAACGTAACAGTGCCTCTGCCCCCATAATGCTGCCATCTCTAATGTCGAGTTGGATCTGATAATGAACTCTAAGCTCACCACGCTCTAAGGCACCGTGGATCTGTTCTTCGATAGCCAGACGGCGAGAGACCTCCTTGTTCATTGCATGGGTGAAGTAAGAGTAAGTGTTACGGCCAATACTCTTAGTATGGTACATGGCTGAATCGGCATTTCGTAATAGTTCAGAAGGGGTTTCACCATCGTTAGGGTAGATGGCGATACCGATACTCGCGGTGAGAATGAGTTGACGATTGTCGATATAAAATGGCTTTCTAAAACCACTGATGAGGTTTTCCGCCAGAGGTTGGGCATCGTTCGCGCTCGAAAGGCCGTCGAGTAAAATAATAAACTCATCGCCACCTAAGCGGCCTACAGTATCTTCGGCTCTGGTGGTTTTTAATAGACGCTTAGAGGCTGTGATGAGTAATTGATCTCCTGCTTCATGACCCAGTGAATCGTTAATTTTTTTGAAATCATCCAAATCAAGGAAGATGACAGCGAGCATTTTGCCGCTTCTTTCACTGGCATTCACTAACTGTTCAAGACGTTTTAACGCCAAGAAGCGGTTAGGCAGATCGGTTAAGGCATCATAATGGGCCTGGCGACGGATCAGTTCTTCCGCTTTCTTGCGTTCACTATTGTCATAAAAAGAGATGATGGCACCATTGCTTTGATTATGTAGCGTCAGTGGTTGTAAGTTGTACTCGACGGGGAAGTGAGTACCATCAGCCTTCCAAAAAATATCTTTTTTGATAGCTTCAAGATCTTGTATTGATAGTTCAAAATCCTGTGCGTTATCTTGTTGATAAAGTAGTTGTTGGATATTTGAATTGAATAGGAGGTCAGGGTGGTTATAGCCTAATAGTCGTGCACATTGTGGGTTGGCAAAAATGCATTGCCCTTTGCTGTCAACGGCATAAATCGCAACATCTATAGCATCTAAAATCGTTGAGAAGAGTTGAGTCTCTGCTTGGCGTGACTCAATCGCTTGAGTTTGAATCACTGCCGCAGTTAAGCTTTCATTGGCGTGTTTAAGGCTGTCTTCTATGTTACCCAGTGGCACATTGTGAGTGCGAGTGGGCTGCGATGTTTTGTGTCTTTGCACATGGTTGTTTTCTCTGGCTTTTACTCGTTGATTGAGGCGAGTCGAGTGGTGATGTAACTGCCAGCTCAGCAGGCTCAGAACGATAATATTAGCCAGTAAAAATAGCGGCAGCATCATTGATAATGTTGAGTGTTGGCTAGAGAGATCTAATAACCAAAATAACCCTATGCTGGCGTTGAAAATAACCATGACTAGGCATAGGTTCTTAGAGATGATTGAGCGCTTTGTATTTGGTTGCATACCTTAGATCCTCAAGCAGCTTTGAGGATTTAATTGCAATTGAAAATGAGTTAACAAGGCTGTCGTATAGCGAAGATGCTCTAAAAAAGTAGAGTAAAAGGCACAATGGTCTTGGTAGAGTAAGAAAAACTGGGTTTTTGGATAAACCATATTTAGTCCTTTAAACAATCAGCAATCAAATCCGTTGATTACTTTTTTGAACTAAGTATAGGACTTAAATCAATAAATGGTAGATTAGCTCAATGCTAACAAAATACCCGCTGATGTATTGACAATTTTTCATAGATAAATCAGATGCTAATCAATGAGATATTATTTAGAATTACGCTAATAACCCAATTAATTGAGTAACAGAGTTAACAATGACGATTGAAAGAATTGAAACCGCAGCCCGTATGAGCCGTATCGTAAAGCATAACGGTACCATCTATTTATGTGGCCAGGTGGCTAAGGATGCTGAGCAGGGCATTGAGGAGCAGACTCGTACCATGCTAGAAAAAGTCGATAGTTTACTTGAGCAAGCGGGCAGCGACAGAGAGCATATTTTATCTGCCACTATCTATATTAAGGATATGCAGTATTTTGCCCAAATGAACGCAGTTTGGGATGCATGGGTTCCAGCAGGGCATGCACCCGCACGCGCCTGTGTTGAAGCTAAAATGGCGCGCGAAGCGCTGTTAGTTGAAATTTCAGTGGTTGCTGCTGAAAAAGCTTAACCTTAGGCCGACCCATTACCGAGGTGGATTTTCGCTTCGGTAACTCTATTCCCTCTTCGATTTTAACCCAGTGCAATCGCGCTAATTCTATCCCCGAGTTCCTAGGTTCTGTTATACTTCTCGCCTGATTTTTTGGAGGCAATAATGGACGTATCATCTTTACTCGACGGCCTAAACGACAAGCAGCGCGAAGCTGTTGGTGCACCGCAATCTAGCATGCTAGTTTTGGCGGGTGCAGGTAGTGGCAAAACGCGGGTATTAACCCATAGAATTGCCTGGTTGATGCAGGTTGAACAGCAAAGCCCTTATGCCATTTTAGCGGTAACTTTTACCAATAAAGCGGCGAAAGAGATGCGCGAGCGAGTTGAAAAAGTCGCTGGTGGCAATGTGGGCCGTATGTGGATCGGCACCTTTCACGGCTTAGCCCATAGATTGCTACGTACCCATTATAAAGATGCTAATCTTCCTGAGAGCTTCCAGATCTTAGATTCAGACGATCAACTGCGTCTAATCAAACGTATTCTAAAAAGCCTTAACTTGGATGAGAAGCAGTATCCGCCAAGACAAGCCCAAGGTTATATCAATGGTAAGAAAGACTTAGGTCTACGCCCATCGCATATCGATGCTGGCGGTTTTCCGATTGAGCAAAACTTACTGAAGATCTACCAAATCTATCAAGACTCATGTGACCGTGCTGGCCTGGTAGATTTCGCTGAAATCCTGCTAAGAGCGCATGAGTTATGGCTCAACAAACCGCATATTTTGGATCATTACCAAGATAGATTTAAGCACATATTGGTGGACGAGTTCCAAGATACCAACGCCATTCAATATGCGTGGATCCGCGTGCTTGCAGGTTCAACTGCCAACGTGATGATCGTTGGTGATGATGACCAGTCTATTTACGGCTGGCGTGGCGCTCAGGTTGAAAATTTACATAAGTTCTTAGCTGATTTCCCTGCAGCGCAAACCATTCGATTAGAGCAAAATTACCGTTCAAGCGGCAATATCCTTAATGCTTCGAATGAGCTGATTGCCAATAACCCAGACCGCATGGGCAAAAAACTGTGGACCGACGACAAAGACGGCGAGCCGATAGGGCTGTATTGTGCGTTTAATGAAATGGATGAAGCGCGCTTTATCGTTGGTCGCATTACTGACTGGCAAGATGAAGGCGGCAAGCTTGAAGATTGCGCCATTTTATATCGTTCAAACGCTCAGTCACGTGTATTGGAAGAAGCTTTGCTACACAAAGGTATCGCCTATCGTATTTATGGCGGCCTGCGCTTCTTCGAGCGTCAAGAAATTAAAGACGCCATGGGTTACTTAAGGCTTATCAACAATAAAAATGATGATGCCGCCTTTGAACGTGTGGTGAATACCCCAACCCGTGGTATTGGCGACCGTACCTTAGACATTATTCGCACGACTGCACGCCAACAAGAGATGACCTTGTGGGAAGCGAGTGTTCGCTTACTAGAAGAGAAAGTCCTTGCTGGGCGCGCCGCGAATGCAGTGCGTGGCTTTATGGATTTGATTATCGCCATGCGAATGGACACCGACGAGCAATCTTTGCACCGCATGACAGACCATGTTATTCAAACATCGGGTCTTAAGGCGATGTATGAAGCGGAGAAGAGTGAAAAGGCGCGCGCTCGTGTTGAGAACTTAGAAGAATTGGTCACGGCTGCACGCAGCTTTGTGATGCCTGAAGAAATTGAAGATATGGGTGAGCTTAATGCTTTCTTGTCGCATGCGGCATTAGAAGCCGGTGAAGGCCAGGCGGACGAGTTTACCGATGCGGTGCAATTGATGACATTGCACTCGGCCAAAGGTCTTGAGTTCCCAATGGTATTTATGGCAGGGGTTGAAGAAGGTTTATTCCCAAGCCAAATGGCGATTGATGAGGGGGATCGTCTCGATGAAGAGCGCCGCCTTTGTTATGTGGGTATGACCCGCGCCATGCAAAAGCTGTATATCACTTATGCTGAGTCTAGACGTATCTATGGCCGTGAAAGCTTTGCGAGACCGTCGCGTTTTGTTAAAGAGATCCCAGAGCAATATGTGCAAGAGATCCGCATGCGCACTCAAGTGTCAGCGCCTGCAGTGAGCACTCGCTTTAGCAAGCAAGACGATAGCTTCAATGATTCAGGTTTTAAGATAGGTCAACGTGTTATGCACCCGAAATTTGGTGAAGGCACAGTGACCAATTATGAAGGTAGTGGTGCGCAGGCACGTATTCAGGTTAACTTTTTCGACGTGGGCAGCAAGTGGTTAGTGATCGCTTACGCCCGTTTAGAGAAGGTGTAATACAGCTAAGCAGTTATAGATAGCAGCTTGGATATTACGCGATTAACGACCATTGAATCTAAGGCTGAGCGTGAAGCTCAGCCTTATTTTTAGCCGATAAAACCGGCACTGATTTTATTTATCTCAATACTGGTTGAATACTGTTACAGCTCAGTCATAATGCGGTTACAAAACTAAGGCCGAAGACGTTGTAGGAGAGCCTAATCATGAATGTAAGGGATAAACTAGACGTTTATATGCGACTCGCGCGTATGGACCGTCCCATTGGTACCTTGTTGTTATTGTGGCCCTGTTTGATGGCCTTAACGTTTGCCGCTGGTGGCTTGCCCGATCTTAAGGTCTTTATTATTTTTGTTATCGGCGTGGTGGTGATGCGAGCCTGCGGCTGTATCATCAACGACTATGCCGATAGGGATCTTGACTCGCATGTGGAGCGCACTAAAGCCAGACCGCTCGCGAGCGGTGAAGTCTCAAGTAAAGAGGCGCTACTCTTGTTTGTCGTCATGGCACTGCTTGCTTTCGCTTTAGTGCTAATGCTCAATCCTCTGGTGGTCAAACTTTCTATTGTCGGTATTATTCTTACCATTATTTACCCCTTTACCAAACGCTACACTAATATGCCGCAAATGTTCCTCGGCACAGTGTGGAGCTGGTCTATTCCTATGGCCTATGCAGCCCAAACTGGCGCGGTACCGATTGAAGCGTGGTGGCTATTTGCTGCTAACTGGTGCTGGACTGTGGCGTATGACACCATGTACGCCATGGTGGACCGCGATGATGATTTGAAGGTTGGTATTAAGTCTACAGCGATTCTATTTGGCCGCTACGACAGGCAGATTATTGCAGCGTTTCAGTTTGCGGCACTAAGCTGCTTTATTATTGCGGGCATGCTTGCTGGCCGGGGTGAGATTTACGGCCTAGGTATTTTGGCCTTCATTGGTTTTGGTGTTTATCAACAAAAATTGATTTATGGCCGCGAACGTGGACCTTGCTTTACTGCCTTTTTAAATAATAACTGGGCGGGTTTTGTGTTGTTTACTGCACTGATATTAGACTATTTAGTCCTAGGTTAAGCGCTAAACCCACTGAGCTCTTCATATAAGCTTTCATATCAAGTTAGTCATATAAAACGTCTCATAATGAGGCGTTTTTTTATGCCCCAAGTAGGACTTCGATTAGCTTCCCTTTCGTATACAACAGAGCCAGATATTCCTGACTATACTCATACCAATCAGCTAGCCCTTATAAAGGGTCATCTAAATGACATATTGGCTAGCTAACGTATCGGGTAGTAAACACAAAGGGATTTGGTGGCTACGGAGGGATTATGGCAGCTTGGAATACGACTTATGAGGCGGGGCAGTGGGCCGATTATGAGTTAGCTCTATTGTGTATCAGCGTCTCTATTTTACTTATTTGGTTATTGGTCAGTCGCTTTAAGCCCCAAGGGTTTATTCGTTGGACATTCGCAATAGTGAGTTGCGTAGCCCTTAGTGGGTTATGTTTAACCAGTCGGGTTGATGCATTGCAATTAAATTCATTGCTAACTAAAGGGCGGAACATCGAGGTACTTGATGGTCAGTACCGTTATGGTGAGTATCGTTTTCCTCATAACTCTGCCCATGGTGTCGACTTTCGAGAAATTCACATAGGTCAACGCATGTTAAAGCTCTATCACGGGGGATATTTAGAGCATAGTCGCTGTTATCGCGACTTTTATAACAGCAATAATTTTAGTGACAATATAGAGCTGCGTTTGTACATACATTGGTATGAGCATAAGTTCACTCATAAAAGTGCCAAGGTTGTAATCAAAACGCCCTGTATCTTGAAAATCGAGCAGCGCGGGATCAGTTAATCGGTATTAAATTATTGCAGTATTGTCACGGTATAAGCTTGAACTTCTCTGAGTTATTTATTTAGTTGGTTGGTGATGTCTGCGCCTCATTTACGTGCAGAGTTCACCTTGTCACCGGTTTCAATGACCCTTCAAAATCTTTTGCATTTAGCTACGCCCGCCCTAATCCGCTGCGCAATTCTTATCATTAACAGCCATATTTATCTGGCCAAATAATAGCCTTTCGCCTTCTTTTATGGCAATAGCGTTACTATATCTGCTATAACAAATACTTAACAACCATCAAGGGTCTTAGAATGCGTCGTAGCGTTAAGTACCGCTTAATATTTTTGTTTTGTGCCATTATGGTCTATTCGGCAGGTTTTTACTGGCTGCCAGAGTCAATGGTAACTCCTGTTGAACAGTGGCTAACCGTTGCCAGCTCGATTGGCTATTTTGTGTTATTGCCTGCAATTTATGGCTACTGCATTATCTATATTGGCCAGCAGCATTGGTGGAAAATGTTGCTTATATTCAGTTTGAGTAGTTTGAGTAGTTTGATGGCGCGATTTAGCTTTCCTACCGAACTTGCGAGTTATTTCGAGTTTATTAGTTGGATCCGCTATCCGATTATTGTGGTGCTATTGATGCTGCAAGTAACGCTAATATACCGCGTGGTTAAGTCTTTATGGCAAGGGCGAAAATTACCCGGTGATCCGCGCCTACATATCCATGATGGCGTGCAAGGCAAGCCTCTAACTGAAAAAGCACTGCAAGCTCATGGCGTGGCAATGACATTGGCGATGGAAGTGGTGAACTGGTTTTATGCTTTAAATCATCTATCTAGGCAGCACCCGCCAGCACTGTGCAAACTGCAACTTTGGTCAGCTTCGCGTTGGCACTACTTGTTAGTTAACTTAGGTATATTGTCGGCTACGGTACTGAGTTATTGGCTGTTGGCATCATGGAGTGTGATTGCCGCCATTTTAGTCTCGAGCTTTATTGGTTACTGCTTAGTGATGGCGAGGGCGAACTATCGTCTTGCTCGCTATTACAGTGTCTACTTACATCAGCAATATTTGGTGATTAATGCCGGCGTCTGGGGCTTTATTATGTTGCCGTTAACTGACATCGAAGCCATCAATGTTGGCCAGTATCGCCGCAGTAAGTTATTAAGTGATGATGGGACGAAAGAACAAACCGAGCAGGTGCACTTAGGCCGTGGTGACAGTAATGTACAGATAAAACTGAAGGTTCCACAGCGTTATTATGGCGCTATGAGTATGTTACCAGAAGATATACAGCAGCTGTATTTACATGTTGATCAGCCTACAGCGCTAACGGAACTCATCAACGTAGCGCAAGCGGCTTAGTTATATTCTTGTCTGAGTTGATATTTGAATAGACCAATACAGCAAGATAGCTGCTGTATTGGTTTGAAGCAAAATTATGCTTTAACTAACTTTTCTAGATCGGCAGGGCGGTAGTAAACCGACTTAAGCACCTTACCTTGACGAACTATTTTACCGGCCATATCAACGTCTTTAGCGCACTTGGCAATGATAAAATCCCCCTTGGTGCTACCCACAATTTCCACGCCTTGCTTGGCGTAAAATTCGACAGTCTCAGCAAGCTCTTGCTCGTTACGGCACACCTTGCTCATATTGCTTGAGTGCACTTCATCCCAACAGGTGACAAAGTCGATCTCACGGTTTTTGGCCACATGTAAAAGTAAATCGATAACGTAGCTGATTTCAAGACGATCACTCACTTGAGTTGCGCCTAAATGCACTAACCTGCCCATTAATACATAAATTGAATCGACGATAGCATCGGCTTGCTCTACACGGCTATCGGCCTCAGCAAGCTCGGTTAGCTCTTCTATCGCAAGCGATGTGTGTAGCGTATCGGCTTTATCATCCAGAGTGCTGATATCTTCAATCGGTAGATCGAAAGTTAAGCGAAACTCTCGAATATCGCGATATAAGTGATCGTATAGTGGCTGATCCAAAGCGGATAATTTCATCGGTAATATGCCTTTGCTGCTAAATAGATTTAAGAGTCGCCATACTAAAGAAATGAGTCTGCAAAGGAAAGCCGTGCTGCGTAATTGAAAATGTCTGAGTGGGGGCGGATCAGGTCTTAAGGCTAAGTAATAGTATCAACAAGCTATTGATTTATTGTGCTCTAGAGCTCAGTGATATTGTAAGGTGAGCCACAATTTCAGCTTGGATCTGATTGATTAAGTTTTGACTGTCTTGATGAGTCAGATCAAGCTCGAACCAGCCATCGGTACCCATGATAGAAAATTGGGTCATAGTGATCGTTTTTGCTTGCTGTATTTCGCCCTGGAGCTTAACGATTCCTATACTGGTGCTTAATCGGCTAATGCTAAAATGACTCATAATTATGGCTTCACTTCCTCAGTTTCTGCTCATTTAACTTCTTATTTTAACTGCTCATTGAAATGCCTTATTTAAGCAGTGATATAAACATCGCTGCTCACTCTATTTTTGATATAAGCCATAAGAGTCATGCTTCCAACTTATTTTGCATAATTGTTGCCATTTTAACCGATAAACCATTCTGAGATGAATTTTTATCACGCGTTAGGTGGGTTTTTAAATATGGGTATTGTTTGCATATTTAATCGATATAGAGTGATTAGTTTGAATGGCTAGGCTATTTTCATATGCTCGAAAGACTAGGGTGGCACCAGCGCCCAAGCTCCACGCTAGACGGTGTTGTTAATTTTATGTAAGGATGCTGCTCCAGCCTATCGCTCATATCCATAACATTTAGCTGTTCTGCTCGTCGTAAAGGCGACCCGTTACAGCGTTGAGTGCTTAGCATAGGTAAGAATAATAAGAGGATACCTCATGAGCTCCAATAATGATCTTCAACAGTCAGAGTCGGTGACTATTGACCCTATAGAAGATAGTCGACATCGCGCTCCTTCACTGCTCGACGCCCTGATCCCGATAATCGCTTTGGTCATGATGCTCACTGCCGCCGTGTATCTGTTTTCGTCCGACAGCTCCTACGGTGCCAATCAAATCGCTTTGATTATGGCGGGCTGTATCGGCTTACTTATCGGTTGGAAAAATGGCTACAGCTGGACTGAGATGGAGCAAGGAATTGTTCGCAGTATAGGTGTCGCAACGGGCGCCATATTAATCTTATTCACAGTCGGTTCTTTGATAGGAGCTTGGGTGCTCGCAGGTACGGTGCCCACCATGATCTATTACGGTATGTTAGTGCTCAACCCTGAGTATTTCTATGCGGCCTGTTGCTTACTATGCGCCGTGGTGGCGATCAGTATCGGTAGCTCGTGGACAGTCGCAGGTACCTTAGGCATTGCCTTGGTCGGTGTGGCTTCGGCTATGGGGCTTAATGTGGAAATTACTGCCGGTGCCATCATCAGTGGCGCCTATTTTGGTGATAAAATGTCACCAATGTCAGACACCACTAATTTGGCTCCTGCGGTCGCGGGCACGGATATATTCAGTCATATTCGCCACATGATATGGACGACTGCCCCCAGTATCATTATCGCCATGATTGGCTTTTTAATCTTAGGTTTTAACACCCAGGCGAGCGTCGATAATAATAACTTTGAAACGACCTTATACCTTATTGATACGCAATTTAACCCCGGTGCTCATCTGTTATTACCACTACTTGTGGTGTTGATCTTGGCCTGGAAAAAAATCCCGGCATTTCCGACTGTAATAATCGGTACCATCGCAGGTGCTGTATGCGCGGCACTATTTCAGTTTGAGAATGTGGTCAAGTTTGCCAATGATGCCAGCCTAATGCCCGTGGTTGCACTGGTGAAAGGTATTTGGGTAGCGATGTTTAACGGCTACACAGCTAACACAGGTGATGAAGTATTAGATAATCTCCTCAGCCGCGGTGGCATGAGCAGCATGATCAATACAGTGTGGCTCATTTTATGCGCCATGACCTTTGGCGGTATTATGGAAGTCACAGGCCTGTTAAAGCGTATTTTGCAAAGTATCTTAGGCCTAGTGAAATCAAGTGGTAGCTTGATTTTGACAACGTTAGCGAGTGGTATAGGTGCCAACTTAATTACCGCCGATCAGTTTATTGCCATCGTGCTACCTGGACGCATGCTTAAAGTGGAATACGCTAAGCGCGGCTTAGCCCCTGTTAATCTAAGTCGTGCGCTAGAAGACTCAGCCACTATTACTAGTCCGTTAATTCCGTGGAACACGTGCGGCGCCTATATGGCCAGTACTCTTGGGGTGGCGACAGTGGCTTATCTGCCTTATGCCTTTTTTAACTTAGTCTGCCCGTTGATTAGTGCTGCTTACGCAAAATATGATTTTAAGATTGAGCGTATAGAGCCGGTTGAAAAAAATCCTGTTACAGCGGTTGGTTAGTAAACGCTAAGCAAAAAAAAGCCTTGTCAGTTAGTCCCCGACAAGGCGTTTGGCCGTAGCAATTAATAACTGTTATTAATGCAGCAATTAGCAAAGCCAAATATCACCATGGAGAGGGTGAAAATCACTTTAGGACCTAGGACCTAGGACCTAGGATCTTGAGCCTTGATCCTAGAACTAACGCTTCGCGTACTTCGCCGTCAGCTTTTCAAGGTAAGGTTGCACCTCTTTGTCGCCCCAATCGAGGTAGCCACGCAAGAAACCCACAAGGTTACCCGAGCCGTCAAATACATAAGTTGCAGGGACAACGTCAGCAGGCATCACCTGATCGATGCTTTTCTTTGGGTCTAACCAGGTCTGATAATGGCCAAGTTTATGGCGCTCTAAGAAAGCTTGCACCTTGTCACTCTCTTCATCGATAGAGATAGGTACCACCACCAAGTCGTTATTCTTATTCACTTGGCGGATGTTTTCCATCTGCGGGATCTCTTTAATGCACGGTGCACACCATGTGGCCCACAGATTCACTAGCACCAGCTTGCCCTTAAACTGTTTTAGGCTGATCTCATCGCCCTTGGTGTCGGTAAACTTTACTTCAGGTACTGATCGCGCCGATTGCATTTCGATAAAGCGTGACATAATTAGCGGCTTTTCAATGGCGTCACCAGTGTTATAAACCTTGGTTGAAGCAACTTGCGCCTGAGCTGGCATAAGCAAAGATGAGAGCACCAGTAAGCCGCTCAGCAGGTGTGTTTTATTCATAGGTGTTAGCCTTCATGTCTTGATGTTTACGTTGTTCACGGATCCACATTACTGCAAACGCAATAATGCCAAATAGTAGCAATATCGGCCCAAACCACAGCACCGCCGTTGCGGCTGAAAAGCTAGGTTGGTATCTGATTTTTTCGCCATAGCGTTGTACTAAAAAGTCGATGATCTCAGCTTTGGACTCACCTTGTTCTAGCATTAAAAAAATCTGACCTTTAAGCTCGCTCGCAATCGGTGCCCCCGAATCAAATAGGTTTTGGTTGACCGACATCGGGCAGCGAAGCTCGTGGGCGATTTCAAAGCCCAAATCACGAATTTGATCTTGGGTGTAGTGGATTTTGTCGCTAGCCGCTTGGGCTGACGCTTGCACCGAAAGACTGATGCACAGCAAAATAGCCAAGCCTGCTAACAAGCGGATTAACGATGAGGTGTAAGCTTTACTCATGCGAGTTCTCCTGCTTTACAGGCTGCAGTTTTACAGGCAGCAGCTTGATACGGTGTGTTAGCTGTTTGGCAGCTACGCAGGCGTAGCTGATAAAGACCAGACAGCGCAGCAATAACGCCGCCAAGCATCATCATCAAGCCGCCAATCCAGATCCAGCAAGCTAGCGGTTTATGGCTAATACGCACTAAGTATTCAGTCTCGCTAAGCTGCTGACCGCTAGATACATACAGGTCGCGCACTAGATTGCGCATAATGCCTGCTTGAGTCGTCTCCATGGCGTTGGTTTTAAAGGTTTGACGCTGAGGGGTAATGTAACCAACAAAGTTATCATCGCTATCGGTTACACGAATATTGGCCTGAATCGCGGTGTAGCTCTTAGCGTCCACATCAACCGTATCTTCATATACAAAGGTGTAGCCTGCCACGACTTTACCTTGGCCTGGACCCATTCTTAATAGCTCTTGGGTTTCAAAGTTAGATACCGCCGTGGCGCCGATAATGGTGATTGCCACGCCAAAGTGAGCAATCATCATCGCCGACTTGGTAGCGATAACCGCTAAGCCTTGCTGGCGAAGGCTAAATACTAAATAACTTAATGTCAGCACCACCCAGCTTGCCGCCGTTGCGCCAAGCCATACCCAAGGGGTAAAGCCGTCGCGAGTTTGCATGGCCACTAATACACCTATGGTGGCAGCTAGCGCGAAAAGTCCTGCAAGTGGGTATAAGCGATTTAACGACTGCTGTTGCCACTTGAGCAATGGCGCCGCGCCCATGAGCAATACCGCCACGAAGGTGAGCGGCACAAAGATGCTATTGAAATAAGGTGCACCCACCGACAGCGTACCTAAATTAAGCAGTTCAAATAGCAGCGGGTAGAAGGTTCCGAGTAATACAGAGATAGCCGCCACCACTAATACGATATTACCCAGCAGCATTATGGTGTCGCGCGATAGTAGCGCAAATTCCGACTTGGATTTTATCAGGTTGGCTTTTAGGGCAAACAGGGTAAGCGCGCCACACACGAATACCCCAAGCAGGAATAGAATCGACATGCCGCGAGTGGGATCTGAGGCAAAAGCATGCACCGACTGCACAATGCCAGAGCGCACCAAGAAGGTGCCGAGTAAACTCAAAGAGAACGCCAATAAACACAGTAATAAGGTGGCTATTTTAAAGCTGCTACGTTGCTGGCTCAGTACGACACTGTGCAGCAGGGCGGTGGCTACCAGCCAAGGAATAAACGAGGCATTTTCTACCGGATCCCAGAACCACCATCCGCCCCAGCCAAGCTCGTTATAAGCCCACCATGAACCAAAGGCATTACCGCCCGTTAAGAATACCCATGCCATGAGCGCCCAAGGGCGCAGATAACTGGCGTGCTGTTGAGTAAATTGGCCGCCAAGCAAAGCCGCAATCGCCGCAGCAAAAGTAACAGTTAACCCCACGTAGCCTAAAAACAGCATAGGTGGATGGAAGATAAGCCCTATGTCTTGCAAAATGGGGTTAAGGTCGCGACCCTCAATTGGAAAGTTAGGTAGCAAGCGGGCAAAAGGATTAGAGGTAAACAGCATAAACAAGTTAAAGCCTGCAATCACAAACGCCAATATAGCAATCATGCGGCCAATAAACAGTGGGTCTTGATAGCGCGATGAAAACACGATTAAACAACCCCAAATCGCGATGGATACCACCCAAAACAACATGGAACCCTCATGGCTGCCCCACACCGCGGCCACTTTATATAAGGTCGCTAATTGAGTATTGGAATGATTGGCAACATAGGCCACTGAAAAGTCATCAAGCAGGAAAGAGATCAATAAACACAAAATAGAGGCGCTAATGGTAACGGTCATTAATGCTGTTAATGACTTTACATAGCTAAACAGGTAGCTATTTTTTGTATAAGAAGCATAAAGAGGGATAAATGAAAGCAACAAGGCCGACACAGTGCTAATTATTAGAAAAATAAGTCCGAGTTCTGGGATCATCTTAATTATATTCTCTATGTTCTAATAAATTATTGGGTTGGTTATATTCTTTTATTAATGTTTTTTCTGTGTGGTTTAATATTAGTTTCTAGCCGTTGTTATATAGCTATTCTTACTTTTCATTAATTCACTACTTTATGTGCAACTATTCAAGCAAAGCCTTAAACAGGCCGTTAAGGCTAAGGGTAGGGTATATTAGTGAAGTGTTTTGTGACCTCTCTAACCTTTATTGCACTCCAGCTACGCAGTGATATTTTTTCACGTCTAAAGGCGCTTTTTTTAGGTTCTTTTAGATATCAAAAAATGCTATTACAAATGAAAAACACACTCGGTAGTTTTGTTTAAGTTGTTGTATGTAATGTGTTTTCACTGGTTTTTTACTATCTGCACTTTTCTAGATCTCATTTCTTGCAGTGACGCATATTTTTCGCAAAAAAGATGTGGAAAATAGCGTCAACTCAATTGTTCAGTTGTTCAGTTAACAAGAGAGTGACTTAGTTGAATGATGATGAAAATACTATAACTAGATATATCTAGGAGTGATGATGAAAAGTTGGAAACTTAAAGCAGCCGCAAGTGTGCTGTTTTGTTTCGGCGCAATAGGTAACGCTAGTGCTGCTGGTGATAAATACAATAGCATCCCAGAAATGGGTGCATCGGCTAAGAATGCAATCGCAAACTATGCTGGTACAGAAGAAAGAACAGGTGTTAAATCACTGCACGATTATATTGTTCAAGAAGATGAGTTATTTGATTTCTTATTTCAAAACCATCCAATGTTCAAATATCAAGAAGAAGGTAACTTAATTGGTGATTACCATATTAGTGACCGTGGTGAAGAGTATTTAGATACTGGCGGAAGCCAGGCATACAGCAAGCGTGTAGGTCGTCCAAGTGCAGTTCAGTACCGCCTTGGTGCTAAGTCTACTTTGGATTTCCCAAACAACTTCGTAGGTCCAGAGAAGTGTGCAGAATGTCACGCGACTCAATATGAGAAATGGCAACGTTCGCGTCACGCTAACGTAGTACGTTTCCCAAGTGAAATTACCGATAAAGAAGTACCAAACGGCGACTTAAACGCGCCACTGTACGGCAGCGAAGCATCAATGCTACCAGACGGTGTTCGTGCAAACGACGTTTACGCGATTATCGGTACACCACGTACTAAGTACGGTTTCCTAGATTCATGGTTAGTACGCGGTACTTACCACGTTCGTGACGGTTTGTTATCTGAAGGCACCGGTAAAATGGTTGCTGGTGGTAACCAGTTCTCACGTGGTTGGGCTGAGTGGTTAACGCCAGAAATGGCTAAGAAAATTAATAAAGCCATTCCAGAGTTCCCAGTAACACTTGAAGAATTTGGTGATACAGGTTCGCACAAATGGGGTATGACTTCATACGGTGCTAAGTACGAAAAAGAGATGCTATTCCAGCCAGGTAGCTCTTACTGTGAAATGTGCCACACGTACAAGTTTGACTTCCAAAACCAGCAAGAGTTCTTTGATGCACTTGGCGATGCTAAGAAGCTTCAAGAGCACACTATCTCTAAAGGTATTGCTTGTGAAGAGTGTCATGGCGCGGGCGGTCACTTAGATGGCGGTACTGGCGGTATGCAGTCTAACTGTGAACGTTGTCACCAGCGCTTCTTCTTTGTTGACGCACTAGCTGATACAGAGCAAGCACAAGAGAAAATGGAATACGCATTTGGCGTATACATGAAGTCTGCTTGTCCATCTTGTGGTACTGAAGGCTCGCAAATGTTTGCTTCTGCTCACTACGAGAAAGGCATGCGTTGTACAACTTGTCACGATCCACATGAAGTAACTGACGGCGATTTCCTATCTGGTTTCTCTACGCCAAAGTTGAAGAAAGACTGTGTTGACTGTCACGAAGCGCAAGCAACGATTGCTGACAACACTGACACGCACAGCAACCAAACTTGTCAAAGCTGTCACATGCCAAACATGGGTAGTTGTGAAAACTTCGCTGCGATTCAGTTCCCAGACAGCGCAGGTTTTGACGCGGTTCGTCGTACACACATGTGGAAGATTGATATCGACCCAGAGCGTAAGACACTTAACCCACCTGAAGGTCAACCACGTGATTCAAGCGTGAAAGGCTGGACAGTTGCTAAGAACGAAGACGGTCACAACTACTTAGACTTAATGTGGACTTGTGCTCGTACCGCGATTTCTGACAAAGACGTAGTGGACAACAAGGGTTGTCACAGCCCATTCCAGTCTGAGCTAGAAACGGGCCTACATTACGACGACCAGATGGAAATCTACGGCGAAGTGATGAAGATGCAAAAGCCTGTTAAAGCGGTTTATGCCGAAGTTGAACAAGCTCTTGAGCGTATCGACATGCTACTAGAAGTGACTAAGTTGTCTACTGCAGACAAGACTGAAGTCCTAATGCTAGCTGAGAAAGCACAAGAAACGATTGAGCTAATTAAGAAAGATGGCTCATGGGGTGTTCATGGCTTCCGTTACAGCCAGAAGCGTCTAGACGCAGCACTAACTTATGTTACCCAAGCTCAAAACATTCTTGACGGTGTTGGTTACAGCGCTAAATAAATGTAATTGAGTTTATACCGACCTCAACCTAGGCACGCTTAGGTTGAGGTAACAAAGAGAGAAAATATGAATAGAGTACTGGGAAGTGTCGTTTTCACCGTCTTGTTATCAATGCTATCAGCGGGCAGTTATGCCGGTGGTGGCCAAGAGATGGGCCCTGCTACATATTATGATGAGCCGCTTAATACGATCACCATGATGGAAGCGCAAACCTTAGTGGGCAAAGAGGGAGTTTACTTCTTTGATGTCAACACATTGGAATTATGGGCAGAAGGATTCATTCCAGGCGCTGTTTATTTCAACGTAAAAAATTGGAAAGACTTGCTGCCAAAAAACAAAGACGCACTCATGGTTTTCTACTGTGCAAACCGTCTTTGTAATGCCAGTGAAATTGCTGCTCGACATGTGATGAAACTGGGTTACACCCAGGTGCTTCAGATGCCAGATGGAATATATGGCTGGCGTTTAGCTAATCGAGTAACAGAAAAGCCATAACGGATTATGTAAATTTATTTTTTAGTGAGATTGATTGTATGAAAAAGCTTAAAAAAAGTGTCTTGGCCGTTGTGTCTTGTCTAACCCTATCAGTATCTGTGTCATGTTTCGCTAATAGCGATTTGACCACTGACGTTGAAAAGGAATCGTACAGCATAGGTGCATCATTTGGCCACCATATCTCTAGTCAGGTATATGGCCAATCTCAGTTAGGCGCTGAAGTGGATATGGCTCAGGTGGTTAACGGTTTACTCGACGCTTTGAAAGATGAGACAAAAATGTCTAAAGAGGAAATTGTGACTTACCTAAACCAACGTGCTGAAACGCTCAATGCGGCTAAGCAAGTCAAGTTAGATGCTCTGACTGCTAAGAACTTGGCAGCAGGTGTTGCTTTCATGGCTGAAAACGCTAAAAACAGCGACGTTAAACAGACTGAGTCTGGGTTGCAGTATGAAGTGATCACCATGGGTGACGGCGCAATGCCAGCGGGCAATGACGTGGTTACTGTGCACTACAAAGGCACCTTGATTGATGGCACTGAGTTTGACAGCACTTATGATCGCGACGAGCCTAACCGTTTCTCTTTAGTTACCGTAATTGAAGGCTGGCAAGAAGCCCTTGCTTTGATGCCTCAAGGGTCAAAATTTAAGTTAACGATTCCACCTGCACTTGCTTACGGCGACCGTGTTGTTGGCATGATCCAGCCGCATTCGACTTTGGTATTTGAAGTTGAACTTGTCAAAGTTGAAGCACCTGGTGAAGGCGCTCACGGCATGGGACTGAGTGGCATGGGTATGGGTGGCATGATGGGCGGCTCTATGGGCGCCAATCCACACAAATAAATTTGATATTAATTATTGATATAGAGCCAAAATGAACACTGTACTTATTAGTATCCTCATTATTTTATTCTGTTCGGCAGCGTTCCTTTTTTGTCACCATTTAAGGTACGACAAAAAAGTCAGCGAACTTGAATCAGATGTTGGGCACTTTTTTGGCTCTACGATTAACTTCGACTCAGTTGAGGTTAATCAAAACAATAATTATTACTTTGGAACCATTGGTTTCTTTCTTATTAGTGTTTCAGCTTTACTTTATTTAACAGTTGGCAGTTATCAGAATTTGGACTCAGCCAAGGTTGATTACAATATTGATTATTTGCTCGTTGCAGATATTAACAAAGGCCAGAAACTCGCAATAGAAAACCCCGGTGATCCACTAGTGCTATTAGGGCTAGCCCAGTCATATGTTGACGGTGGCTTATACAATGACGCGCTAGGAACCTTAGACCAACTATTGGCGATAGACGCCGAAAACACTGAAGCGTTAGGGCTTAAAGCAACGTCTATGTACTACCGCGATGACCGCGTTATCAACATGGACACTTCTTTAGTGATCGCGAGGGCGCTAACTCTACATCACGAAGAATTACATACCCGATTATTAATGGCTAATGATGCTTACCTTAACGGTAATTATCAAAAGGCGATTGATAACTGGAATATTGTTTTAACCAATAAAGTGCAAGCGTTTAATCGTGGTGCAATTCAATTCGCCATCGACAAGTCTAAGGGCAAATTAACGCAAGTTAAATCCTAGTGGTTAATAACCCCAAATAAACGTACTAGCAAAAATATTAAATATAAAAATTACGTGTCGGTGTTAAACCGATAATCGGAGGATGCTGTGAGTGAAAATCTAGAGAGACGGAGGTTCCTGAAAGGTCTAGGAGCCAGCTCTTTGATATTGGCACCGCTAGGGTGTAGCTCGGTCAAAGACAAGGAAGATACCAACAAGCCTCACTACGTTATGGTTTTCGACCAAAACAAATGTGTTGGTTGCGGTGAGTGTAAGGATGCTTGTAACAAAGCTAACCACTTACCTGAAGGTAAATCTCGCCTGTTAATGGAAGAGCAATCGAGCGCCGTTGAAGGTCAGCCTTGTCCACACTGTGGCAAAACAAATGACTGTGGTTGTCAGCGTAAGTTTGTCCGTGTTTCATGTCAGCAATGTAAGAACGCACCTTGCGTCACTGTTTGTCCTACTGGCGCGGCTCACCGCGACGAGAAGACAGGCATTGTGACTATGGATGCGTCTAAATGTGCTGGCTGTAAGTACTGTATTGGTGCTTGCCCGTATGACGCACGTTTTATCAACAAAGAAACTGACGTAGCCGATAACTGTGACTTCTGTCTAAACAGCAAACTTGCCATTGGCGAGCTACCTGCTTGTGTGCAGCAGTGCCGTTACGATGCGTTGATTTTTGGTGATGCAAACGACTCAACTTCATATGTGAGTAAGTTATTAGCAGTGAAGGACTCGGTACGCATTAAGCCGGGCTTCGGTACTGAACCTAGCTTGCGCTACATCCCTATTGTGAAGTTAGGAGTATAGTCATGGACGGTAATATTGAATTTACCATGGGCCTGTCACAAGGCATCGCGTGGCCTTGGCCAATTGCGGTTTACCTGTTCTTTGCTGGTATCTCTGGCGGCGCACTATCGGTTGCTCTGTTCATTCGTTTCTATAAAAAACAAACTGAAAACACGCCTTTCTTAAAGGCGGCATCTTTAGTTTCTTTAGTCACGATTGCACTAGGTATGCTGTGCTTGGTTTTAGACTTAACCAATCCGCTGTTCTTCTGGCGAATCTTGGTGTTCTACAACCTAAACTCAGTGATGTCAGTGGGTGTTATTGCACTATCTGCCTATATTCCGCTAGTCGCGTTAGTGACCTTGTTTGCGATGGAAGAAGAGATCAAAGCCTACAAGCCTTTGAACTTCTTACTACCAATCATCGACAAGTTACGCGGTATTCGCGCACCATCTGAAAAGCTAGTCCTGGTACTTGCTATGTCAGTGTGTGCTTACACCGGCTTCTTGATCTCTGCACTAATCCGTTTCCCAATAATCAATACTTCAGTATTGCCAGCGCTATTTGTTGCGTCAGGCCTTTCTGCGGGTGCCGCTGCTGCCAAAATGATTGCAGTATCAGTATTCAAAGAAGACTTACACAGCAAAGACATGCACACATTACATGGCTTTGAATGGCCAGTTATGGCAGCCGAAGCTCTGTTCCTATTCATGATTATCATGTCTTTGGCTACAGGTAATGAAGGTGCACAAGCTGCATTTGCTGGTTTCCATACCGGTATCTGGGCGAACGTGTTCTGGATTGGTGTTGTGGGTATCGGTTTTGTGGGTCCTCTATTGCTTAACTTCGCCACAGGTAAGGCCTTTAGCCATTCAGCTAAAGCGTTTTACATGTCAGGCATGTGTGCAGTAGTTGGCATGATGTGTCTGCGTATGTTTGTTATTTACGCAGGTCAGCTAAATGCCATCTAGTCGAATGAATTCGATAGCCGTATAAGTTTCCCCGACTTAACCTGTGTCTCGATTTTATAGACGAAAGTGAGTAGCGAGTTTGCGGTCACTGACTCTTCAGTGCGCTTGAGCTGAGCCTTTAGTGCTTAGCTTAGCGCGGGAGTGAGTGACCCCTAACTCAATACAAATAATGTTAGTCGTAGTGGTTGTGGTAAAGAAGCCGCAAGTCTTTGAGCGCTTTCCCTATGGGTGCTTAGTGATCTATTCGCTTCATTATTACAGCCATAAATTAGACTAGCTGTGAGTAAGCTAGCCCTTTGATGTCGCCCCTGCAAGGCAATTGAAGGGGTAGCCTGAAAGCACAGTGATTTGGAAATTTCATGAAAAAGTTAATCTGTTTACTATTTCTTTTACCTCTACTCAGTGCGTGCAGCGAAAGTAGCGCGGATGCAACCCAATATACTGCAGAGGCGATCCATGAACATGACCGCTGCCACCTGTGCGGCATGATGATCACCAAATACCCAGGACCCAAAGGCCAAGTCCACCTTAAAGGCCAAACAATCGTGCCTAAGTTCTGCTCGACTCGCGACATGTTTAACTTTGCCTTACAGAGCGAAAATAAACGTCAAATTGAAGCGCTATTTGTCCATGATGCTGGCAATACCGACTGGGAAAAACCACAAGATAGCAGCTTTACCGACGCGAAAACGGCCTGGTATGTATACGGTACGATAAAAAAAGCCGTGATGGGTCCAGCTGTAGCCAGCTTTAAGCACCAGGCAGATGCGGTCAACTTTGCCAAAGAGTTTGGTGGGGCTGTATTGCCTTACGACAAGATTGATATCCAGTTATTAGCGGGCGAGTAAATCATCCGCTTTACTTAAAGTCACAGGTAAGTGCTTACTTACTTTTTGAAGTTAATTATGAAAGCAGTCACCCAAAAGCGAATGTTAAAGCGATTACATCGCTGTGCTAAATGCCTCCTGATAAACGTATGGTTTGCAGCACTTGCTAGCCCTGCCAGTGTTGCTGCCACGTATTCGGTCGCCAATGCTGAAATGCTAACTCAGCGACTAAAAAGCGTGGCTGCGGGTGACACCGTTTTACTTAAAGCGGGCACTTACCTAGGCCAGTTTGAGATCCATCAGCCTATTCATCTTACGGGTGAGCTGGGCGCGATTATTGATGCAGAGCACCGTGGCACGGCTCTGGGGATCTTTAGCTCAAATGTACACATCTCTAATGTGCAGATCCAAAATTGGGGCGCCGATCTGTATGAACGTGACTCTGGTATTTTTGTGCAAGATAACGCTAATCATGTACGAATCGAATCAAGCCGTCTCAATGGCGATGGCTTTGGCATTTACTCAGAAAACTCAAATCATATTACGGTGGCAAATAATATGATTTCAGGCAACCCAGAGTTGTACAAACTCGACCGAGGTGACGGTGTTTACCTAAAAGGGGTTGACTCACCAGTGGTACATGACAACAAAATTTCCTATGTGAGAGACGGAGTTTACCTCGAAACCAGTACCAATAGCCTAGTGTTCGATAACCGTTTTCACTCGCAGCAATACGGTATTCACTACATGTATACCCAACATGATGAGGCCTATGGCAACGAGGTTAATAACGTTGACGGTGGTTACGCCATCATGAGTTCAAAGTTTGTTAATCTGCATCAAAACCAGGTCTCCAATGCGATTGATTTTGGTGTGCTGCTCAATATCAGCAATTACTGCATTGTGACTAATAACCGCGCGTCGTTAGCTCACAACCCACAAGGAACGCCTGAGCTAGGTAACGAAGGTAAAGGGATCTTTATTTACGGTGCTCGCGACAACGAAGTGACCCATAACCTGTTTGCAAACAACGATATCGGCATCTATATGGCCATGGGCGGCGAAGGCAATAAAGTCTATGGCAACCAGTTTGTGAATAATAATATACAAGTTAAATATGTCGGCGACTCGCTGTTAGAGTGGAGCCATGAAGGGCAGGGTAACTATTGGAGTGGCCATATGGGCTGGGATACTAACCATGATGGCATTGCCGATAAACCGTACCGCCCTAACGACAATCTCGACAAACTGTTTTGGCTCTATCCTGAAGCGCGATTCTTAATGAATAGCCCTGTTGTTGCAGTGCTTCGCTGGGTACAAGGTCAATTTGAGTTTGGCCCAGCAACAGGCATCGTAGACAGCTTTCCATTATTAACGCCTCACATGGAGCAATAATCATGGGTCATTGCAGCGCAGTTAATTTGCCAATTGAACAAGATAAGACAGAGAGCATAATGCTTCCCCCTTCGATAAAACTAACCGATGTTAGCCTAAAATATCATGAGTTCACCGCATTAAGTCATGTCAGCTTTGACGTTAAGGCCGGGCAAACTATGGCGCTGTTAGGCCATAACGGTGCGGGTAAATCGAGTCTGATAAAAATCATTCTTGGTTTGATTCCCCCTACCAGTGGCGCGGTTAGTATCATGGGCCAAGCAGCTCAGTCAAACCATCGAAAGCATAACGTTAACTTAGGTTACCTGCCTGAGGATGTTAGCTTCTATGACAAACTCAGCGGCCGTGAAGTCCTATGTTACTTTGCGGCACTAAAGGGCATTGGCATGGCTCGCGTCGAGTCGTTGATTGAAGAATTTGGCCTTGAATATGCCCAGCACCGCCAGCTAAAAACTTACTCAAAAGGTATGAAACAGCGCCTAGGTGTGGCGCAGGCCATTTTATCAGAGCCTAAAATATTATTACTTGATGAGCCAACGGTGGGGTTAGACCCGCAAGCGTCGCAGTTCCTATACGGCAAAATAAATCAGTTAAAGCAAACGGGTTGCGCGGTGGTGATTTCGACCCACGAACTGTCGTTAGTGGAATCTCATCTTGATACCGCATTGATCATGGCCAAGGGCAAGTGTCAAGCGATAGGGACATGTGCCCAGCTGAGTATGAATAGCGGCTTAAAAAGCAGTATCAACTTCAGTGAGCTGAATGACAGAGTGAAGAGCAATGCTTATCTGCAGCAATATTATCAAGACGGTTTACTGCGTTTTAACGCTGAGCACAAAGCCGACATCATTAAGCACTTAGTCTCGCAATGCCAAATATTTAATTTTGAAATTAAAGAGCCACGGCTTGAAGACATTTATCACGATTTAATGGGGCAGTCTTTACGCTCCGCAGCAGAGCAGTCATAACATGTATATCAATAAACTTACCTCGCCGATCCTCATTATCGCCTATAAAGAGATCTGCGACAGTTCGCGCAATCGTTGGCTTGCTTTTATGGGCAGCATGTTTTTAGTCTTGTCTTTAAGTGTCAGCTTTGCTGGTAGTGCGGTGACGGGAAGTTTGTATCTTCCAGAGCTCAATAGTTTGATGACCAGCTTATCGACCATTTCGGTCTTTATTATTCCATTGGCAGCGATATTGCTCAGCTATGACAGCTTTGTTGGTGAGGACGAGTCCGGTACCTTATTGTTGCTACTTTCCTACCCACTCACGCGGATGCAAATTCTATTTGGTAAGTTGCTCGGCCATGTGACGGTGATGTTTGTTGCCACTGGCGCTGCTTTTGGTTTAACGGCGGTACTATTAATGCTGTTAGGCGACCATTACCACAAGGGGGAGCTAATCAGCGCCTTTGTGCAGTTCTTAATAAGTAGCAACCTGTTAGCACTGACCTTTATTTTAATCAGCTATATTGTCAGCCTTAAAAGCACCGAAAAAGCCAAGGCGATTGGCGGTTTACTGCTTATCTGGTTTTTGTTTGTACTTATCTACGACCTGTTGCTATTAACCATATTGGTATCGGATTTCTCTTTCGCCAATCAGTATGTCATCAACGCCTTGATCGCCATGAGTCCCACTGACCTTTATCGCGCAATTAACTTAGTCGCGATTGATGGAAGCAGTGCCAGCGGCAGTTTAGCCATGATAGCGACTACAGATTGGGGCCTGCCGGGAATGTATGGATTAATGCTGCTGTGGATTTTATCGTTGACGGGTATTTCGCATCAAATATTTAAGCGTAAGCCGCTTTAATGGGATTAAAGCCTCTGAATAACTAGCCCATCAATTTCATGCCTTGAACTCTGTCACTTCTCGACTTGCTGAATCGAGCATCTTGAAGTTACTTGGGTATATATCTAAAGAGGTAAGTTAGCTAAGCGCTAAATTTGTGAGCGTTAGCGACTATTAGCTTACTTACCTCGACTAATTTGAGCCAATAATCACATTCCGCTTAAGTAGTTAACTGTAAACTTCGCGAGTCGAAATATTTATATCTATCAATTACTCCTGATAAGTAGTAGAGGTACATTGTGTTGAAAATTACTCCTTATTTGGAGTTAGATACAGAAGCGAACCAGTTAGTTGATCATGTGAGCGGTAAGACGGTCGGTTTAACTTTCTCAGAATCTGCTGTACTACACCGCCTGTTATTGTCTTCAAATCCCGTTTGCTCAAAAGAAGAGCTTCTTAGCGCTGGCTGGCCCGATCGCGTAGTGGCCGTGACTTCTTTAACTCAATGCATTAGTACTTTGCGTAAAAAGCTTGATGGTTATCGTGAAGTTCAGTTAAAAACCATTGCTCGGCGCGGATATCAGCTGCATATCTCGACCCAATCCCATGTGAAGATGCTAGCAGTCAATGATGCTGAATCGATGCGCGCCGCATTTTTCGATGTGTCTTTACTGGTTAAAATTTCAGGCATCGTAATCGCGTTGCTGTTAATTATTCTTGCCTGGTACTTCAGTGATTATCACAAGGTAAAGCAGAACCTGTCACGCTGGAGTAGCGATGAGCAATTTGAGTTGCAGGTGGGCGGCTTAAAGGGCAGTGCTCAGCTGTTATATAAAGATAATGCGCCGCATCTGCATCCATTTATGTGGGAAAAGCACTTACTGCCAGACACCAGTTTTTTAACTTGTCATGATGATTTTAATGCTTTCGCAGCCACCGATGGTGCCAACTATTCGATGGCACTTTGTCCGGGTAATGATAAAGAACAATGCGCGGGTAAGGGCCTAATTAACATCACGTCGGTCGACTCCGAACCTGCAGAATTAAACCTGCAAAAATTTGTAGATCTGTCGAGCGCCATGGAGCAACGTATTCGCTATAACCGGGTTATGTTGCCTGAGAGCACTGATACTAGCGGCGCTTTTTTAGAGCATAACTACCAAGCGGATGTATATTTTCCGGTTAAAGATGAGCTGCTAATCCGCGCCGATATTAATATGTCACTGATCTATGATTCAGCTGATACTGGTGAGTTTTACTCTTCGACCTGTATTACCGACCAAGATTGCTTAACCACACCAATCAAGTACAAGGTGCGAGGCAAGTTTAAGCAATATTCAGGCATGATTGGCGGCCTTAAGGCTGATATATTCCAGGTTAAGGTCGAGCAGAAAGACTTGATTAAGCCAGATAAACTTAATGACTCGGCGGTGCGTTTTTATCGCGATTTGAGAAAGCGCGATATTAAGGATGAAGAGTTGTATTTCATTCGAATTCATCAGGATCACAAAACGGCGGTTTGGATTATCCCGCTGTTTGGGCAGGTGACGGCTTGGTACCATTATGAGAGGTTCGATATTTAGGCTCATATCGAGCTGAGCTTGATAAAGGTCGTGGCTTCGCCACCTATCAGGCTGCGCCTGACCTTTAAGTTAGACTGCGTCTAACCGTTAGCATTATGGGGCTGCGTCCCACTTGAGATAATCAAGCTGCGCTTGATAAAGGTCGTGAGCTTCCAGCTCACACTCGGGCAAAAGGGGGACAACAGCTTCCCCCTCTTGCATCACCCGAGCCGCCCCAGACGAAGTTGTCTTCCTCGTGCTTATTCAAAATAGTCTAACGCTTCCGATGGGGCATCCTGCCCCGCGAAAGCTATGCCCACATCCATGTGGGCATCACGACTATTTCTTCACTGCACTTCGGCAACTTCGATGGGAAAATGGTGTTTTCTGTGAGGTTTATGGTATAGGAAGTCTTATTACCTACACCTCATGTGCCCTTTGACGTAGGAGCCGTTTTTTCGTGTATAACCATTAACCCAGTGGCAGTTGTTTCTAGATTTTATATTATAAGAATTAAGTCCGAATTCGCATGGGATTCCATCTCCATCTTTATCTAAATAAGAATGGCCATGTGAAAGAAGTTTAAATGCAAAACTTCTTGTTAAATCGGAACATCGATATTGAATTGCTATGCCCTTATCCGTTACCGAGGGAATAATGCGTTGTGCAGCATCTATAACACGATTGTCAGATTTGTAAGTTAGAAAGGAGTTCGCATCTCTGCCGTTTATATCTATGACTTTGCATTCTGTGCCTCCTTGTTCGTTACATGCTTTAATGGCTAAATCTATAGCTACATGGGTTGATAGTTGCCCCCATGCAGCGCCAAGCACCCCATTAGTACTAACTGCAAAAGCTTTATTTAGAACTGCAATATCGTAGTCTTTTATATTTGTTGTTGGAGTTACACATCCTGAAAGCAATGAAGTAAGTAAAGTCGATAGGAATATCTTTAGTTTCATTTTTAAAAATTCTTAAATGTTATTCGTTCAGAGTGCATTTCTGAACGATTGTTTAAGCTTTTGATAAAACGCTTTTATCAGAAGTGTATATTGCTTTTTAGGTCTTAATTAGTGGTAAATTGCCTTTAATTAACAATTGCAAAACCTGTCACAATTTTATGTAAGCCCAACCATAGCGTCTCATCTTTAAAGCCCCCAACCATAGAGATCCATCGCTAATGGTATGTTTGTAGACATCTTACTAAGCTTTAGTTATTGCTGTCGTCTAGTACGTTGGACTTTCTTATGTGGTGATGACAAAAAAGCCCAGGCATTGACAGCCATCGTTAATCGCATGTCTGTAGGCCTCTCTTGTTCAAAGTAGAAGTGCACCACTCATTTCAATATAGGTTGGGAAGTTCGACTTATAGTGGGAACTAACGCTGTTGCTAAATAACTTCTAAAAAAATTAATTTTTTTACGTATTTTTGAATTAAATACGTGTCTTCTCTATTTTTTTTATCAATTTATAATCTTTTTACTAAAACGCTATCTATACGTTTATGGATAGATAGCTATAGAGATTTAAGATGAAAAAACAGCTCGCACTGACATTATTAATCACTACTTCTCTTGCAAATGCCCAACAAGTGACAGCAACCTCTGGCTTTGTTCAGTTACAAGGTCCATATATTACGTCGATTTAGCCGGCATAAACGAGCGTTGTTAATATGTATGTTTCTGATAAGTGGGCGGGCTGTGATCGACCTTACCGGAAAGGATCGATTTTTAAGTTATACCCAAAATACTAATAAAATGAGTTTCGAAATAAAATCAGCAGGTAAAATGGTAACAATTAAAAGTGATGTTGATAATGGATTCACTCAAGCCATTGCTATTGAAACGCTATGTGGTCGCTCTGTGTTAGTTAATATGATTTTTCTTTCATGAAAATGACTGAAGACACCATCAACCTAAGTTACATATTACTTCGTCAAACTGTTAACTATTAGTTTAATGCTAGTGTGAAAATCATCAATGATTTATAAAGTGGAGTTTACATATATGGAAAGTCAACAACGAATCAATTATAACAGAGGCGATGCTTTTAATTACTTTAAAGTGATGAATAAACTTGGAGCTGCTTTTTTTATTCTGTTCTTAGTCGGTGCCTTTTTACCATTAGTTAATTTAGGTGGTTGGTCTAGTGAGAATATTAACCTTTATACTCTTGCTGAACCACTGATTTTAATCATACTTGCAGTAAGTGGTTCTTTGATTTATTTAACCGGTATAAGTCGTTTAGTAGGTAGGGTGATCTCCTTTTTATTTATTGCACTTGTTTTTGTTTGGTTATTCTCACAATTATACGATATTTATGATCTGGCAAAAACTGCTACAGAGATTCGTGGTCGTGATTTCGAGTGGAAATACTTCGCACGCTCATTTGAAGAAATGATTGAGGCATTACCGATTAGGGGGAGAGATCTAGTTTCTCCTGCGAGTATTTGTCTATCTCTTGCTTTTATTGGTATTTTTGCATGCATATTCTCGCCTCGTTATAAAGAAAATAAGCAATTTAAAGCGGCAATTCTAGGTCAGGTAATTGATGGGGATGAAACCCGTTCAACAGTAGAACAGACGGATAAAACATCTTCACTAATAGTCAATATTAAAAGTACTTTGAGTTTAGTGATTTCAAAAATAATAGCATTGATTAAATTTGTATATCAGATAGTTAACCCATTGGTTAATACCTTTCTAGATAAAGGAACTGATATTATTTGCAAGCAACAGCCAAACTTTAAACGTGAGCAGGTAAAAATAGTGTTGTTTGGAGTCGTGTTAGTGCTAACCCTTTTCATCATTTTTTGATTTTAAGATTAATAAATCAACGAGCTATATAGGCGTTCTCGGTTGGCTAAGGCGCAAGCCTACCCCTAGACCGTCATGGTAGATGGCATGTTTTATACCTCTTACTAAGCTTTGGTTATTGCTGAAGTAAGAGGTGGTTATGCTTTTCCTTGTAAGCCAAGAGTAGAAGTACATTAATTAGCTTAGAACCCTCTATTTAACAAGCAGTCCTTACTAGCTTTGCTGTCGTCTAGTGCGGCGGGCTTTCTTGTGTGGTGATGATAAACAAGCCCCATCATAGACATATATGGACGCTCCCGGTTAGTCAAGGCAGTACTTCGCTAACCGAGGCTTTTTTGCCTTAGTTTCTATTTATCCTTGGCTCCAGTTAGGACCCATCATAGACACCCATCGTTAATGGCATGTTTTGTTGCCTCTTACTAAGCTTTAGTTATTGCTAGCCCAACCATAGACACCCATCGTTAATGGCATGTTTGTAGACCTCTTACTAAGCTTTAGTTATTGCTGAAGTAGGAGGTGATTATGCCCCGCGCCAGAAGTACGTTAATTAGCCAAGAGCCTCATCATAGACACTCATCGTTAATGGCATGTTTGTAGACCTCTTACTAAGCTTTAGTTATTGCTGAAGTAGGAGGTGATTATGCCCCGCGCTAGAAGTACGCTAATTAGTCTTGAAGACACGCCTTATTATCATTGCTGCAGTCGGGTGGTTCGACGGGCTTTCTTATGTGGTGATGATAAGTACACAGGCAAAAACTATGATCATCGGCGTGGTTGGGTAGAGGAACAAATATTCAAGTTAACAGAAGTATTTGCAATTGATGTAGCAGCCTATGCTGTGATGAGTAACCATCTGCATGTAGTGCTTTATATCGACTTAGAATCCGCTAATCGTTGGTCAGATAGAGAAGTAGTTGAACAGTGGCACAAACTGTTTAATGGTACTGATTTAACTCAGAAGTTTGCTAAAGGTGATGTGATAGAAGAATGTATGGTTGCTACACTCAAGCACCTGATAGCGACATACCGCTCACGCCTCTGTGATATCAGCTGGTTTATGAGGTGCCTTAATGAACCAATTGCAAGGCAAGCTAATTATGAAGACAACTGTACAGGTCATTTCTGGGAGGGGCGATTCAAGAGCCAAGCATTACTGGATGAAGCTGCAAGACCCATCATAGACACCCATCGTTAATGGCATGTTTGTAGACCTCTTACTAAGCTTTAGTTATTGCTGAAGTAGGAGGTGATTATGCCCCGCGCTAGAAGTACGCTAATTAGTCTTGAAGACACGCCTTATTATCATTGCTGCAGTCGGGTGGTTCGACGGGCTTTCTTATGTGGTGATGATAAGTACACAGGCAAAAACTATGATCATCGGCGTGGTTGGGTAGAGGAACAAATACTCAAGTTAACAGAAGTATTTGCAATTGATGTAGCAGCCTATGCTGTGATGAGTAACCATCTGCATGTAGTGCTTTATATCGACTTAGAATCCGTTAATCGTTGGTCAGATAGAGAAGTAGTTGAACAGTGGCACAAACTGTTTAATGGTACTGATTTAACTCAGAAGTTTGCTAAAGGTGATGTGATAGAAGAATGTATGGTTGCTACACTCAAGCACCTGATAGCGACATACCGCTCACGTCTCTGTGATATCAGCTGGTTTATGAGGTGCCTTAATGAACCAATTGCAAGGCAAGCTAATTATGAAGACAACTGTACAGGTCATTTCTGGGAGGGGCGATTCAAGAGCCAAGCATTACTGGATGAAGCTGCAGTGCTCGCCTGTATGGCTTATGTAGAGCTTAATCCTATTAGAGCTAAGATGGTCAAAACACCTGAAAAGTCGGACTACACCAGCTTACAATTAAGAGTTAATGCGGCTCTAAAAGGTAAGCAGTCTGCTAAGTTACTGCCGTTTATCGGTAACGAGAGACAACACCAAACCAAAGGTATCAACTTCTCTCTTCAAGATTATCTAACACTTGTAGATGAAACAGGCCGAATCATTCGTGATGACAAGCGAGGAGCCATTTCTCATAGTGCAGAAAAGATATTGAATAGACTCAATATTCCAAGCGATAACTGGATAAAAGTCACCACCGAGTTTGGCAAGCTGTTTCATGGCCCTGTTGGCTCGTTGCAGGAGCTAACTCATTATTGCGAACATTTAGATAAGCGACGACGGCACTTCGCTAATAGCTGTCACCATCTACAAGTCGGCTAAGAACTTCTAAACAAATTACTCGTTATACCGTTCTAGTTCGGTTGGCTTTCCACGCTCGTTTTTTAGCTTATTGACTCTAAACCCCTCAGTTTTATTCAGTTAATCACTAAATTATTTGCCTGCCATCAAATAACGCTACACCTCATGTTTATAGTTTGAGAAAGATTTCGTTATAACGGTTATATTGTTGATTAATAATGGGTGGCTTAGCTTAAAATCAATGGGTGGCTTAGCTTAAAATCAGATTAATAATGGGTGGCTTAGCTTAAAATCATCACAAGGCATATCAAAGTAAAAGTGCGGGTAGAGGAAGATAGTGACTCATGGAAGCCGAGGTAGCCTTAGGTGAGTAGCAAGTTCACGACTTTTATCAAGCGTAGCTTGATTGTTTATAAGCTCAAGCGCAGCTTGTTTTAGCTATGTGGTAAACACCGTAATCTAAATGTTTATTTTAACTGCTAAGTTAATCCTTTCTTACCTCTTTGACGTATAGCTTTTGACAAAGAAAATCGTCCGGTAAGTGCTAAAGCAATTGCCTGTCTAAGCTGCAGACCAAACACGAGAGTTAATGGGGTAACCAATGTTTTCAATATTTAAACGAGATCCTGCCAAGAAACTTAAAAAGCTGTATTTTGCTAAGCTTGAGCAAGCGATGCTTGCGCAGAGGAAAGGCGATATTAGAACTTACTCGCTACTGACGGCAGAAGCGGGTGAAATAGATAAACAACTATCAAATCTCAAAATTTCATAGAGCTCGACCATTCCTCAATATCGGCAGTAAAATGCTAATGCTAATGCTAATGCTAATGCTAATGCTAATCTGAACTGCCTAATATGATCAGGAGACTCAAGACGTTAGTTGTTATACCTAGACTAATTTAGGCTTCAGGCGCGCTGATATGTGACGCCGCCGCACCTCTTTACAACTTGATTCGCATTTTCTTGCTATGCAAGATAACCTGCTGTCGCTTTATCTATTTGTTTTCTAATTTGATTCCACCGCCAAGGATGCAGTATGGCCCAGTTTGATAAGTCTGTTTCTATTGTTGTCGATCCAAGTTCCCCCGAGAGTATTACCACTGCATTAGCCGAGTATCGTCAGCGTTTAGCAGACGGTTCGGCGTTTCGCTTAACCATGAATCTGTTGCTCAATGTGCAGTTTGTTAAGCCTGATGGCAGTGCACTGACTATCGAGGATGCAGGAGATAAACGCGCCTTGGTAGAGCAGGCCATTAATACCTGTCGTTTTGAGGAAAAACAGGCCTACATCAGTGAACCTGTGCTGTTTGGCGCGGCATTGAATTTCCCAGAACTTATGCCTGCGGTGGTTGAAACGGTTACAGCTTTGGTGGCGTTTTCCCGCAGTCGCAATGACTCTAACGATCTTTGGATAGATGATTACAACGCATTCGGTATCGAAGCCTTGTATATGCTGATTGCAACCGAGGTTAGTTATAGCCCGATGCTCGCTCGTTTTCTGGTGCCTTACTGGGATACGCAAACCATGGCGGCACCGCTGTACTTGCTTGCTGGTTTAGTTGCTAAGCATGGCTGGACGCAAGACCTGATCAAGGCTTATGTCTGGTGCGATAGTGCTGAGGTACGCCGTTATTTTTATGCAGAGACGTCGTCTGAAGAAGCGGATGCGGTGCAACCAGACTTATTGTCGCACCTACAATCCAATCCTGACGATTATCGCTATTTTAAAAACGAGCTTTTAGCGCGACTGCAAACCAGTCCTATTTTAGCGCTTGCGGACGCAACGAACTCGCTGACGCAGATGCTGTTTGAGTATTACGACAGCATGGGCGCTTGGCCTGTGGGATGCGATCGCTGGCAGCTTGAAGACGAGGCTGAATTCTCAAAAGAGGAATGGCAAGACAAGGTTAAACAACAGCTTATTTGTGGCGCTAAGGTTGAAGATGAGATTATCGCCTTAGCGGCAAGCCTTACTGAAACCCGCAGCGAATCGGATTTTTTTGCTATAGCCGAAGCGCAGCGCAATGGCGTTGATAACGTTTATCAAGCTTGGATGCAGCCCGCTGAGGCTGAGCAAGAGATTGATACTGCAGCAGAGCCAGAAGTTGAAGCAATCGAGTGGGATGAAGCAACTGGGCGTAGATTCTTTACCTGCTTGAACCCAAGAACAGATTTAATCAGCCAAAATCGACTTGAACGTCTCAGTGATGAGCTTGGCTATCGTGACGGCCAAGAAATCATTGAAGCCTTACCTTATATGCCGTTGCATCTGGGGAGTAGTACTTATCTTGCGCTACGGTTGCTTAATAACCCCAGTCTTGCCGAGCGTACAGCAATTGAGCAATGGCTTGAGCAGCACTTAAGTAAGCTACTCACTGACTTTGTCCTTAAGTATTGCGAAGTACCAGAAGAGGCTAGCGAGGCACTGCATCAGTGGCTTTGCTGTGCTGAGTTTGAAGCAGTTTCTGGAGCTGACTCTCAAGCTGACAATACAGAGAGTATTGACGCAGAAATGATCGAGATTGTGCGCGCAGGTATGGCAAAAGATGGGGGTAAGTCAGGGCCTGAAATCAGCGCTAAACAAGCGGCTTATTGGACCCTGTTTACCCATGATGCGGGTCAGCGCTGCATGTTAACCACCTTGTTTTTACAAAGCGCAAGTAAGCAAAATCAGGCTGAAACGAGTCAGCTCGATCCCTCTAGTAAGGTTGTGCTGTTAGCTAAAAGACATTGGCAACTCTGGCTGTCGCTAGCGCCCCAGCGAGTGATAAATCGCATTGTGAAGTTTAAGGCCGATTATTCGCTTTACGCGGCGATTGATGCTCAAGATGCCGAGGCCGGTTTATTCGATTTATTGCAGCAACACGGTGTAACAGATGCCATGCTTGAAGCCTTTACTTTAATGGTAGATCAACAAGTCGCTGACTATCGTCCTGCCGATCCCCGCTTTGCCCTGCGTTATGCTAGCAAGGTAGCGCAATATGCAGAGTTAGAACCAGCTGATACCTCTATGATAGGGCGTCAGCAGTGGCTGCAATTCGAGGCCTTATTGCAGCAGCTTGAGTACTGCCGTGAAGATCAAGTGCTGGAGTTTTTACAGCATATTAATGCTATCAACCCAGATATGCCGCTGCCGATAGTCCCCATGTTTGAGACCGCCTTGCTCAATACCTTAAAAGAGGATTTCGATGACGCGAGTGCGCAAACTCTGTATGACAAACTGATGGCCTATCTTGCCTGCGGTGAAGGGCTAGAGGCCTTGAGCCCACAGGCGCTTAAAATGCCAAAACTGCAGGGCTGGAACCCATACCCAATGCACCGCAGTAAACTCGGGCCAGCTGATTTTATCTGGATGCTACCAAGCGAAATGGCGCAGCGCCTAGCGCTGTTTTTAGCGCAACTAGGTAAGCGTGGCTTACATTGGCTAGGAAGGAGTTCAGTAGAGAGCGCCTATGTTGCCTGTCTTATTCAACGTGGTGAGCTGCAAATGGCAGAGCGCTGGAGCCATTGTGAAGTTGGCAATGAGCGTCACCGAGACAGTGAGATGGGCGATGCGCTCGATATCGCCAAACAAAGCTGGGCACTCAACTGGCTTGATAACGCCGGCGTACCAGAGACATCTTTGGTGTATTTCGCCGTGCATGAAGGCTATGAGCAACAGGCGTTTGTATGCAGATTAGCTGCAGAAAACCGCTTGCCGGATATGCAGAATTGGTTGACGGCTAATGAGCGGGGACAATTACTTGCGATGCTGCAAGGGGCTGGAACATTGCCACAGGCCACCACAGAAGGTTTTTTGCAAGATTGCTCCAGCGCTGTGAAGCAGTTGGCTAATAAGCTGTTTGGTAACCGAACTTAACAGCAATAGAACTGGGTGGCTGTGTTGCTGCCACCCTTACTCCTTTTTGCAAAGTAAAAGTGCAAGTTTAAAGTGCAAGTTCAAAGTACAAGCTCAAAATAGAAAACATTTTTCAAAATAGAAGCTCATTGCTCATTGCTCATAACGGTTTTACACGTCGTATCTAAGCCAATTAGTCTAGATTCCAATTCTTAAAAATAGCCCCTTAAAAATAGTCCCTTAAAACACGTTTTAAAGCCCTTTACCCTGGACTTGGGCGCTAGAGGGAGATCCGTTTATCATTTTGCTGCAATACACCAACATCAACCTACTCCCTTTATGATTATAACTGCGCTAGGCCTTATACCGCCTAAGCTTGCGAGACTTCCTTATTAATCGCTGCTTGGTTTTTAATCGCTGCTTTGTAACTTTTTTGCGCTTTAAGAAACGTTTAACGTGCATTTTTATATCTAAAAACATCTCTCTGGCTGTATTTATCTTTCTGTTTTTTAACGTAAATGTTGTTTTCACATCTAATCGCTTCTAATGCTTTTTTTAGTGTGCTGTAGCTCAGGTTTTTACTGTTTTTTATATGGAAAATAGACATCGCTCAGTTGTTTAGCTCAATCGGTGAACGGTTAGTTTTTAAAAAAGTGTGCTTATAAAAGCATGCAAAAACAGTGATAAAAAATAAAATAATGATAAGTAGGAGTGAATGATGAGACGGTGGAAACACAAGGTAGCATTAAGCATGCTGTTTTGTTTTGGTGCCATTGCCAATGCGAACGCTGCTGGAAAATATGACAGTATTCCCCAAATGGGTAAAACCGCTAAAGGGGCAATAGCTGAATACAACGGTATGCAACAAGTCAACGGCGTAAAAACGCTGCAAGACTATATTGTTCAAGAAGAAGAGTTATTTGATTATCTATTCGAAAACCACCCAGTATTCAAATATCAGCAAGCCGGTAATTTAATTGGTGATTACCATATTAGTGACCGTGGTGAAGAGTATTTAGATACAGGTAAGAGCCCAGATTATAGTGAACGTGTTGGCGCGCCTCGCGCAGTTCAATACCGTCTAGGTGCTAAATCAATTCTAGATTATCCAAACAACTTCGTTGGCCCTGAAAAGTGTGCTGAATGTCATGCGACTCAATATGAGAAGTGGCAGCGTTCGCGTCATGCTAAAACAATTCGTTTCCCTGGTGAACACCCAGAAGTGGATAACGATATTGAAAAAACCATGTACAACACTAAAGATACCTCAATCTTACCAGACGGTATTACCCCTGACATGATCTATGCAACTGTTGGTACGCCTCGTACTAAATACGGTTTCATCGATGCGTGGCTTGTACGTGGTACTTACCACATCAGAGACGGTTTATTACGTGACGGTACCGGTAAAATGGTAGCGGGTGCTAACCAGTTCTCTCGTGGTTGGGCTGAATGGTTAACGCCTGAAATGTCAAAGAAAATTAACGATGTTATTCCTGAGTTCCCAACAACCCTTGAAGGTTTTGGTGGTTCAGGTTCGCACCAGCAAGGTATGAGCTCATACGGTGCTAAGTACGAAAAAGAGATGTTGTTCCAACCAGCAAGTTCTTACTGTGAAGTGTGCCATACGTTTAAGTTTGACTTCCAAAACAAGCAAGAGTTCTTCGATGCATTAGGCGATCCTAAGAAGCTTCAAGAGCACACGATTTCTCGTGGTATCGCTTGTGAAGAGTGTCATGGCGCGGGTGGTCACTTAGATGGTGGTACTGGCGGTATGCAGTCTAACTGTGAACGTTGTCACCAGCGTTTCCAGTATGACCCTACTCTTGCTGACACGCCTCAAGCACAAGAAAAGCGTGAGTACGCTTTCGGTGTGAAGATGAAGTCACTCTGTCCATCATGTGGTACTGAAGGTTCTCAGATGTATAACTCTGAGCACTACGAGAAGGGCATGCGCTGTACGACTTGTCACGATCCGCACGAAGTGACTGATGGTTCTTGGCAGTCTGGTTTCACTACACCAAAGCTGAAGAAAGACTGTAAAGACTGTCACGAAGCGCAGACTTTGATTGCTGAAAACTCAGATACACACAATAAGCAAACATGTCAAAGCTGTCACATGCCTAACATGGGTAGCTGTGAAAACTTCAAGGCACTGCAGTTCCCTGACCAAGCTGGTTTCGACGCAGTACGTAAGTCTCATATGTGGAAGATTCAAGTCGACCCAACGATGAAGACGCTAAACCCACCTGAAGGTGAGCCACGTACTCAAGGTCCTAAAGCGGGTAAAGGTTGGACTGTTGCTAAGAACGAAGAAGGCCGCTCATACCTAGACTTAATGTGGTCTTGTGCTCGTACCTCTATCTCTGACCACGACGTGGTGGAGAACAAGGGTTGTCACAGCCAGTTCCAGTCTGAGCTTGAAACAGGCTTACATTACGAAGACCAGTTAGAGATCTACGGTGAAGTAATGAAGATGCAAACACCTGTTAAAGAAGTGTTCGCGAAAGTTGAGCAAGCTCTTGTACGCATCGACCAGCTATTAGAAGTCACTAAGTTGTCTACTGAAGACAAGACTCAAGTACTAATGCTAGCTGAGAAGGCTGCAGAGACTGTTGATCTAATCAAGAAAGACGGTTCTTGGGGTGTGCATGGCTTCCGTTATAGCCAGAAGCGTCTAGATGCTGCACTTACTTATGTTACACAAGCGCAAAACATCTTAGATGGAACAGGTTACGCAGCTAAATAAGCCGCCTAACTCGTTAACCGCCTCGGCATGCATTGCAGCGCAATAATTGCCGAGGCAATAAAGAGAAAGATTATGAAAAAAGCACTGGGTCAAATTCTGGTAAGCCTCACGTTAATTGCAAGTTCAGCTAGCTGTTTCGCTGGTGGTGGTTCTGCGATGGCACCTGCTCATCGTTACGAACACCAGCTCAACACCATCAGCATGATGGAAGCTGAGACCTTAATCGGTAAGGAAGGTGTTTACTTTTTCGATGTGAATACGCTTGAACTTTGGGCTGAAGGGTTCATTCCAGGTGCTATTTACTTCAACGTTAAAGATTGGAAAAAATTACTGCCAGCTAAGAAAGATGCAGTGATGGTGTTTTATTGCGCCAACCGCCTATGTAATGCCAGCGAGATAGCGGCACATGAGGCGATGAAGATGGGCTACAGCAATGTTTTACAGATGCCAGATGGAATTTATGGATGGCGACTTTCAAATAGAGTCACAGAAAAGCCATAACAGCAGGATGTTGGGTAACAGAAGTTAAACGCAACTAGTTTATTTAAAGAGATGATTATTATGAAAAAATTCACAAAAACTACCCTAGCTGTTGTGACAGGTTTGACCCTGTTTATGTCTGCAAATTCAATGGCTAATACTGAGCTGACATCTGATGTTGAAAAAGAGTCTTACAGTATTGGTGCATCATTAGGTAAGTACATTTCAGGCCAAATTTATAGTCAAACTGAGCTGGGTGCTGAAGTGGATGTCGACCTTGTCATTGAAGGCGTTGTTGATGCGCTGAAAAATAACCCACAGTTTTCAGATGAAGAAATCCTGACTTTCCTAAATCAGCGCGCAGAGACGCTCAATACCGCACGTGAAGCCGTTGAAGCAAAGCTTGCACTCGCGAACGTGACAGCAGGCAATGAATACCTGGCTGACAATAAAAACAAAAATGGCGTAACAGAGACTAAGTCTGGTCTGCAATATGAAGTCATTAGTGAGGGAGAAGGCCGTAAGCCAAACCCACAAGATGTCGTCACAGTGCACTACAAAGGTTTCTTAATCGATGGCACTGAATTTGACGACTCTCACAAGCGTAACGAGCCAAATCGCTTTGCACTAATGAGCGTGATTGACGGCTGGCAAGAAGGCATTCCGTTAATGAACGAAGGCTCAACTTACAAGTTTGCTATTCCTGCAGCACTAGCCTATGGCGACAAGCAAGTTGGCATTATCCCACCGCAATCGACATTGGTGTTTGAAGTCGAGCTGGTGAAAGTTGAAGCACCTGGTGATAACGCACACGGCATGGGGCTCAGTGGTATGGGCATGGGTGGCATGATGGGCGGCGGTCACTAGTTTTAGTTGATGGCGTTATTGCCAAGGTTTTAAGTTTATTGTTTTAGTTAGTTTGGTTTGTAGAGAGTCACTATGAATAGTTTAGCTATCGGCATTACTGTCACTTTATGTGCAGTTATCACTTTAATTTGGCGTCATCATCACTCTTGTCAAAAGCAAGGTGTTACGCCGATAGCTAACTCTTTTAATGATGATAGCAGCAATAAAGAGGGGGATTTTAAGGTTGCGACTGGGATGGTTGTTGTACTTGTCAGTGTGACCTTACTTATGTACTCACAATTAGGCCATTTCAATGATTGGAATAAAGGAGTGGTAGACGAAAATATTGATTACCTGATCACCGCAGAAATCAATAAAAATGCAAAAAAAGTCAATGAGCAACCTAGTAATGAAATTGCATTATTAAATCTGGCTCAATCCTACGTTGATGGCGGCCTGTATAGCGAGTCGGTGCAAACTTTCGATGAGCTACTCAAACTGTCGGGCGATGATGCAGGTATTTTAGGGATGAAAGCCAATGCCATGTATTACCGCGATAACCGTGAAATGAGTCTAGACATTGATTTGGTTATCGCCAGAGCCTTAGCGCTCGACGAATATGAGCCTCAATCTCGCCTGTTACTTGCGACCCACGCTTACCTTAATGGTCAGTACGACAAAGCCATCGAGCAATGGCTGACTCTACTTAAAAGCGATAAGCAAAACGTTAACCGAGCCTCAATTAATAATGCAATTTTAAGAGCAGAGCAAAAAATAGCTAATCGTTCAGTGGCTGCATCTGAGTAAAGTCACGTAAAACCTAATAAGTATAAATATATCAGCAAAATAGCTGATAGCTGGAGGATGCTGTGAGTGAAAATATAGAGAGACGGAGGTTCCTTAAGTGCTTAGGAGCCAGCTCTTTGATAATAGCGCCCTTAGGGTGTAGCTCTGTCAAAGAGGGTGAGTCAGATGCAAGCAAGCCCCATTATGCGATGGTGTTTGATCAAAATAAATGTACCGGCTGCGGCGAGTGCAAAGAGGCCTGTAATCTAGCCAATAACTTACCAGCAGGTAAGTCTAGATTGTTGTTAGAACAGCACTCTGGTGGATTAGAGGGACAACCTTGCCCACATTGCGGCAAAACAACCGAATGTGGCTGTGAGCGTAAGTTTGTACGCGTCTCTTGTCAGCAGTGTAAGAATGCCCCTTGTGTGACCGTTTGCCCAACTGGCGCAGCGCACCGAGATGAGAAAACCGGCATTGTCACTATGGACACGTCTAAGTGTGCAGGTTGTAAGTACTGCATTGCAGCTTGCCCATATGATGCGCGCTTTATTAATAAAGAAACCGATGTCGCTGATAACTGTGACTTCTGCCTTAATAGCAAACTTGCCATTGGTGAGCTACCTGCTTGTGTGCAGAAATGCCGTTATGATGCACTGATTTTTGGTGATATCAACGATCCGACATCCTATATCAGCAAGCTTTTAAGAGTAAAAGATTCTGTGCGAATTAAGCCAGGATTTGGAACTGAGCCAAGCTTGCGTTACATCCCTATTGTAAAGCTAGGAGTATAGATATGGACGGTAATATTGAGTTTACAATGGGGTTATCTGAGGGCCTAGCATGGCCCTGGCCTATTGCTGTGTACTTGTTTTTTGCGGGGATCTCCGGTGGTGCGCTAGCCACTGCATTATTCCTGCGATTCTACAAAAAGCAGACAACCAACACGCCATTTTATAAAGCGGCAGCATTGATCGCGTTTGTGACGATTAGCTTAGGTATGTTATGTCTGGTTTTAGACTTAACCAACCCGCTGTTTTTCTGGCGAATTCTGGTTTTCTATAACCTAAATTCAGTCATGTCGATTGGTGTTATCGCACTATCGGTGTATATCCCGTTAGTGGCTTTGATTGCACTATTTGCCTTTGAAGAAGAGATCCGCTCAGTACCCGCACTTAAGGTACTAGTACCTGTGGTTGAAAAGCTAAAAGGCATTCGCCGCCCATGTGAAGTCACCGTATTAGTATTGGCACTTGCTGTCTGTGCTTATACTGGTTTCCTTATCTCGGCACTGGTTCGTTTTCCTATCATCAACACCTCTGTTTTACCAGCACTCTTTATTGCCTCTGGTATTTCAGCGGGCGCAGCAGCAGCCAAAATGCTTGCCGTGTCGATGTTTAAAGAAGACTTACACAGCCAAGATATGAAAGTGCTTCATGGTGCTGAGTGGCCAATCATGATTGCTGAAATGCTATTTATCTTCATGATCGTGACTTCACTTATGACGGGTAATGCTGGGGCACAAAGTGCATTTGAAGCGTTCCATACCGGTGAATGGGCAGCGGTGTTCTGGTTTGGTGTGGTTGGCCTAGGTTTTGGTGGCCCGCTATTACTTAACTTTGCTACTGGTAAGTCGTTTAGTCATTCGGCTAAAGCGTTCTATTTATCGGGTGTGTGCGCCGTTGCTGGCATGATGTGTCTGCGTATGTTCATCCTATATGCTGGTCAAACCTTTGCTATCTAGCCATAAGGCAAGCTAGTTAAGTGAGTTGTTCGCTCCTAATGCTTCGTCCCTGCAAGGTGAGTGCTAGGAGTTGAGCAACAATTGGTTCAACACTCACATCTTGTTACCTCATCTGTAAAAACAAGCGGTGAGTTTTCCTATCTTTCTGTTGTAGTTGGAAGTCGAATGAAAAAATTGATGTTCATCTTGATGTTAGTCCCATTTATGTTTGCTTGTAGTCAAGGTGATGCCGCTGTGCAGTCGACACAAGCTGAACCGATTCATGATCACGACCGTTGCCACTTGTGCGGCATGATGATCACTAAATACCCAGGGCCTAAAGGGCAGTTGAGATTAAAGAATGAATCCATAGTGCCAAAGTTTTGCTCGACACGAGACATGTTTAATTTTGCGCTACAACCAGAGAATAAGCGCCAGATCACCCAGCTAAAAGTGCATGATATGGCGCAGACTGATTGGCAGCAACCTGATGATCAGAGCTTTATTGATGCGACCTCTGCTTGGTATGTTTATGGCACTAGTAAACAAGCGGTGATGGGGCCTGCTGTTGCCTCATTTTCGAGTAAAGAAAGTGCAACCCAGTTTGCCCAAGAATTTGGTGGCGCGGTACTGACTTATGAGCAGATCACGATTGAACTGCTCGCTGGCGAGTAAGTGAGTCATTTAAGGCTTAGCTAATGCTCGCTGGCTAATACGAGCCACCTTCTTAATATTGGCGTTAGAATTTGCTGGAACGGTATCTTATGAGTCGCTCACCTTTACGAAAAGTGCTGGCGCAGAACGTCAGCATATTACGTTGGCTGCTAGTGGTATATGCAACCTTCTATGCCACTGGCTGTAATGGCGCCCATTTAGCCGTATCTAACAGCCAGGAGCTACAGCTGGCGTTAACTCATGCTAAGGCTGGCGACAGAATTGTTCTCGATGCTGGGCGTTATCAAGGCCCACTAAAAATCCATCAATCGATTATATTATCAAGCCTTGGCGACAGCATTATTGATGCTAATAGCGTGGGCAGCGCAATAACGGTGTTTGCTGCTAATGTTGAGATCTCAGGGCTGAGAATTGAAAACTGGGGCAATGATCATTATGAGCGCGATGCCGGTATTTTAGTTGAGCCAGGCAGTGATGGCGTAAAAATCCATAACAACAGTTTGCAAGGTAACGGTTTTGGTATTCGCGCCGATGAGCTAAACGATATCAAAATCCACGATAACGTGATTGTGGGTAACAACACCTTATATACCTTGGACCGCGGTGATGGCATTCATTTGCAGCACGTTGTTGGCGCCGAGATCTGGGGCAATACTATCTCGCAGGTCAGAGACGGGGTTTACCTTGAATCTGGCAGTAAAAGTAGAGTGTACGCTAATCGATTATTTGACCAGCAGTACGGTATTCATTACATGTACACCCAAGACGATGAAGCCTTTAATAACCAGAGCTATCAGGTCGATGGTGGTTATGCCTTGATGGACTCGAAACGCATTCACCTCCACCGTAATCAGGTATGGGAGGCCATCGATTTCGGTATTTTGCTGAACATGACCAAAGACTCGCTGGTGGAATTTAATCGAGTCGAACAGATCGTTAACCGCAGTGAAAACCAAGTACAAGGCCAAGAGGGTAAAGGCATATTCGTTTACGGTGCTCGAGATAACACCATTATCCATAACCACTTTGCTCATAATGATATTGGCTTTTATATGGCCATGGGAGGAGAGGGGAATCATGTTTATGGCAACCAGTTTATTGATAACTTTTCTCAGGTTAAGTATGTCGGTGATGCATTATTGGAGTGGAGCCATGCTGGCCGAGGGAACTACTGGAGTGGATACCTCGGCTGGGATCACAATTTAGATGGTGTGGGCAATACGGCCTATCAGCCCAATGATAAGATTGATAAATTATTCTGGCTTTATCCTGAAGCTAACTTCTTGATGGGTAGTCCAATTGTTGTCGTGCTGCGCTGGGTTCAACGTCAGTTTGAGATCACTGCCCCTAGCGGGATTGTCGACAGTTACCCGTTATTAGAGATGAACCCAGCTTTTAGTTTTTAGGCGGACGAGATGATGTTTTTAGTCAGCAAATAACCGCCTTTCGGAGAATCGATGAACCCTGCTTTAGCGGTATCAGCTAACCATATTCGACACCAGTTTGCCGATTTTACTGCAGTTAATGATGTGAGTTTTACAGTTGAACGCGGCCAAACTATGGCGTTACTTGGCCATAATGGCGCGGGTAAATCGACTCTGATTAAAATTCTCCTAGGCTTGATAAAACCCACAGCGGGTAATGTCTGTATTCTTGGGCAAGATCTGTCATGTCTAACGCGCAGTGCAGACTTAAAAATTGGATATTTACCTGAAAGTGTGAGCTTTTATGACAAATTAACGGGTAAAGAAATTTTAAGTTACTTTGCCGCTTTAAAGGGCGTCGGCCAGGCGCGAGTCAGCCAGTTGCTTGAAGAGTTTGGCTTAGAATATGCCCAAAATAGAGCGTTAAAAACCTACTCTAAAGGCATGAAGCAGCGCCTGGGTTTTGCTCAAGCTATTTTGAGTGAACCTGAGTTGTTGCTACTTGATGAGCCAACGGTTGGGCTCGATCCTGTGGCCTCTAAATTTCTGTACGGCAAAATTGATGAGCTTAAATTGCAAGGCTGCGGGGTGATTGTGTGCACCCATGAACTATCACTAATTGAGCATAATATCGATATCGCGCTTATCTTAGCCAAAGGGCAGGCGCTGGCATCGGGCAGCGTAGCGCAGTTAAGCCAGGCTAGCGGTCTTAAAACTCGACTGACCTCGCCCCAGCTTGCAAGTGTCATCTGCGGGCAACCGAAATTAGCTGCACTTTATGCTGACAATGCCTTGCTGTTAGATGAGCAGTCTAAGGCTGGGGTATTGCAGTTATTAACATCTGAGTGCCAAGTGTTTGATTTTAGTCTTAAAGAGCCTGCATTGGCTGATATCTATCATTTTTATATGGGTCAATGCTCTCAAGTTGCAGAGGTAAATTAAGGTTATGCTGACATCTCCTGTGTGTGTTATTGCTAAAAAAGAGATCCAAGATAGCCTACGTAATCGCTGGGTGTTGTTTATCTCATTAATATTTTTAATCTTATCGTTGAGCGTAACCTTTGCGGGCAGCGCCGTAGCCGGGCATTTGGCTTTGCCTCAATTGGATGCGTTGATATCAAGCCTGTCGACGATTTCGGTGTTTATCATTCCGCTCGCGGCGATGCTGGTGAGTTACGATGCGTTTGTGGGGGAGGATGAATCCGGTACTTTATTGCTGTTATTGTCTTACCCAATCACTCGTTTACAAATTCTAATGGGCAAGCTGTTAGGCCATAGCCTGATTATGAGTGTCACCATTGGCAGCGCTTTTAGTTTGACCGCATTATTATTGCTTGTATGTGGTGATTATGAGGTTGCTAAGACCTTAACTCAGTTTGGCCAATTTATAGTGAGCAGCATTTTGCTCGCCATCGCTTTTATTTTATTGGGTTATATCGTCAGTCTTAAATCAACAGAGAAAGCTAAAGCCGTTGCCAGTATTTTATTCGTTTGGTTTGTGTTCGTTCTCATTTATGACTTACTGTTATTAACAATATTAGTTGCAGATCTCGCCTTTTTTAATCAGTATATAATCAACCTCTTAATTGCACTTAATCCAACCGATCTCTATCGAGCGATAAATTTAATCGGTACAGATGTTAGCGGTGGAAGTTTAGCGATGATCTCTTCTGTTACATGGGGAAAGTTGGCGCTTTATGGCGTGATGTTGTTGTGGGTTGCAATGTTAGTGTTTATCGCTAACCAATTGTTTAAATGCCGAGCTTTATAATGTAAAAGTGGGTTTTAGTGGTTTAAATGAATTAAGTGGTAAAGATGTGTCCTCGATATTACAGAACTGATATTCGATGATTGATATTCGATGATTGATATTCGATGATTGATATTCGATGATTGATATTGAAGGCTTGATAATAAAGCTATGTTGAATAAAGCGTTTAAAGTGATTCAGCACAATTTAAATGTCTTCAACCGTTAAAATGTTAGATATGTGAGCATTAACACCCTGTTCTTCGATGGCTGATTTGATTTCAGGGTAAAGTCACGTTTTTAAAACCATTTTTTAGTAAACTTGCATTAAGTCGTATTAATGTTCGAGTTGCAGTGAATTGATTTGTAGAGGTTTCGGGTGCTAAAAGTTACTCCATATTTGGAGCTGGATGAAGAGGCTAAACAATTAGTCGATCATGCAAATAATAAAACCATAACTCTGACTGTATCGGAGTCGGCGGTTTTGCATCAATTAATACTCTCAATGAGTTCGGTATGCACTAAAGAAGATCTATTAGCGGCTGGTTGGCCCGATCGGGTTGTGGCTGCAACCTCGCTAACTCAATGCGTTAGTACCCTCAGAAAGAAGCTAGAAGCTTATCCCGAAGTCATGTTGCGCACCATAGCTGGCCGCGGGTATCAGCTTAATGTCTCAACACGTTCTCACATCAAAATGCTGGCAGTGAATGACCCAGAATCGGTGCGCGCTGCCATTGTTGATGTGTCATTATTGGTCAAAATAAGCGGTATTATTATTGTCGCGCTGATCGCTTTGTCTGTTTGGTACTTCAGTGATTATCACGGCGTAGTAAAAGCTAAGAACAGTTGGGATGCAGAGAAAAATATTCAGTTAAATATTGGTGGCGTTAAGCAAGATGTTGCGCTTATCCATAAAGATAATGTCGCTCATCTGCACCCCTCTATGTGGCAAAAACATCTGGCGCCGGAATCGAACCACTTAAGTGATATCAGCAAGTTTAAAGGTTACGCTGTCACCGATGGTAACTACTATTCGATGGCGGCATGCCCCGAGGCAGATACCTATGGCTGTTCGGGTAAAGGTTTAATTAATATTACCGCGATTGACTTAACGCCAGCGGGTTTGAATATGAAAACCTTTACCGAGTTAACTCATATGATGGAACAGCGCATTCGTTATAATCGCGTCATCATCCCTCATGATGAGCCCGGCACCAGTGGCTTTATTGAGCATCATTATCACGCTGATGTGTATTTTCCTGTTCAAGGTAATATGTTGGTGCGCTCAGACATCAGTCTGTCACTTATCTATGATGATGAAAACACAGGTAAGTTTTATTCTGCGGCGTGCGTAACCGATGAAGAGTGTAAGACCACTCCGATAAAATATAAGATCAAAGGTGATTTTACTCAGTATCAGGAAAAAATTAATGACTTAGATGTGGATGTATTCCATGTCAAAGTGTCGCAAAAAGAGCTAATCAAGCCGGATCAAGTCAGCCCATCAGCGATGCACTTTTATCGTGAGATCCGTAAGCACGAGATCATCGATAGTGACCTGTATTTCTACCGCATATACAAAGATGCAGACACCGCTGTGTGGATAGTGCCTATTTTAGGTAACTTGGTCGCCTGGTTTGAATATGACAAGGTGAAGCTTTAATAGCTGTTAAAAGCAGGTCCTAGGATTAAGAGAAGGTTCTAGGAAAAGCAGGTTAGAGCTAAGACGGTATAAGCTAAGACGGAAAACAAAAGATAACGGTGTGCCTTCTTTTGATTGTATAGCAGGACGTAGTCCGCTCTAGCCGCGCAGCGTTCTAGGTTCTAGAATCTAGGTTCTAGGTTCTAGGTTCTAGGAAGAGCAGGTTCTAGCAAAAGCTAACAAGCGGAAAAGGCGGTGCTTTTGTCTTTTGCTGTTCCTAGTAGCCCGTCCTCGCAGCGAAGCGCCCTAGGATCTAGCCCCTTCTTTTTACCCTGTTTTGCCTTTTTTTGTATTGTTTGACCGAGTGCTAAACTCAGAACTTCCGCTTCTAGTCACTCCTTTACTCATCACTCTCTCCACTGATCGCAGATATTTCTGTTAGATCCTTCACAGATCTTAATGCTGCTTCAAGTATTATCGAAACGTTTCGATTATGCTCGCTGCATTGCTATCGAAACGTTTCGATGTTGTCGCCATAATCATTTAGGTTGATAGATGAACAAGCACGCTTTGCTCAATGCAGATATGAATTACCTTGCAGCCACGCTGGGGCATACCGATGAAGTGACTATTTGTGATGCCGGACTACCGATCCCAGCGGCAGTACAGCGCATAGATCTGGCTTTGACTCATGGGGTACCTAGCTTTATTGCCACCGTTAAGGTCTGGCTAGCGAGCTCGCAAATCGAGGGTGTGGTATTAGCGCAAGAGTTTGCCGATGTCAGCCCCGAGTGCCATCAAGCACTATTGGCTGAGATTGAGCTTGAGCAGCAAGCAACAGGGCGTGTTTTTTCGATTGAGTACATTAGCCATGAAGCGTTTAAGCAACGAACTCAACATAGTCGTGCGGTGATCCGCACCGGTGAGTGCACGCCTTATGCCAATGTGATTTTTAAAACTGGTGTTGTATTTTAAGCTTACCGGAGTCACGTTATGACCCAAGCAATATTACAGTTACAAGCGATAGAAAAGTCTTTTCCCGGGGTAAAGGCGCTCGATAAAGCTAGCTTAAATGTTTACCCTGGCCAAGTGATGGCATTGATGGGAGAAAACGGCGCGGGCAAATCGACATTAATGAAAGTGCTCACCGGGATCTACAACTTAGATGCAGGCCGTATTGTTTACCAAGGTAAGGCGCGCAGTTTCGATGGCCCGCGTGATTCACAGCAAGCTGGCATTAGCATTATCCATCAGGAGCTGAATTTACTACCTGAGCTCACCATTGCTGAAAACATCTTTTTGGGACGTGAAATCACCTCTAGTTTTGGCCGCATACTTTGGGATGAAATGAACTCCCGAGCAGCGGCACTACTAACACGCCTATCGGTAACCCATGCGCCGCAAACCTTGGTCGGTAAGCTGAGTTTAGGCGAGCAGCAGATGGTGGAAATAGCCAAAGCCATTTCGTTTAACTCAAAAGTCATCATCATGGATGAGCCTACCGACGCCCTCACCGACGTTGAAACTCAATCGCTGTTTAAAGTCATTAATGAGTTGCGTGACCAAGGCTGCGGTATCGTTTATATCTCTCACCGCATGCAAGAGATCTTTGCCATTTGTGATGCGGTAACAGTGCTTAGAGATGGCGGTTTTATTCATGAGTGTGCGATTAGCGACATTAACGAAGATCAACTCATTGAGCGCATGGTGGGCCGTAAGCTTGCCGACCAATATCCACGCATTGCGATTACTCATCAAGGCTGCAGATTGGCAGTAAATCAACTATCAGGCCCTGGGGTTGAAAACGTGAGCTTTAACCTTAACCAAGGAGAAATTTTAGGTTTTTCGGGGTTAATGGGTGCCGGGCGCACCGAACTGATGAAGATGATCTTTGGCGCAAGTGCTAAAACCCAGGGGCAGCTAACCCTGAATGGCTGTGATATTAAGATTAATAATCCGCAGCAAGCACTTGATGCCGGTATTGCTTATATTTCAGAAGACCGTAAAGGCGATGGCTTATTGCTAGACTTGTCGGTTAAAGAAAACATGTCTATTTGCGCATTAGCCAAGCTAAGTACTGGGCTACAACTGCGCCACAATGATGAAATGGCCGAAGTCGACCGTTTTATTGATGCCTTTAATATCAAAACACCTAACCGTGATGCCCGTATTGGTAATTTGTCGGGTGGTAATCAGCAAAAAGTGTCAATCGCCAAAGGCTTAATGACTCTGCCGCAGGTGCTTATTTTAGATGAGCCAACTCGTGGTGTAGATGTGGGCGCGAAGAAAGAGATCTACGATCTTATCAACCGCTTCAAGGCGCAAGGTATGAGTATTATTTTAGTGTCATCGGATATGCCTGAGTTACTGGGGATGTCTGATCGTATTTTAGTGATGCACCAAGGCCAGATCAGTGGCGAATTTGATGCCGCGATAGCAGATCAAGAAACCATTCTTGCTTGCGCCGTTGGTAAAACATTAAACAAGGATATTGCATGAGCCCGTTAATTACAGTCCAGCCATTCTATAAGAGAATTAATAAAGAGTGGTTGATTGAGCAAAAATCGCTTATCGCCCTGTTTAGCCTAATTTTTGTGGTGTCGCTACTGAGCCCAAACTTTTTAACGGTAGATAACTTACTTAATATTTTACGCCAGACCTCGGTTAACGCGATTATTGCGGTAGGGATGACAATCGTTATTCTGACAGCGGGTATCGATTTGAGTGTCGGGTCGGTTTTAGCCTTAAGTGGCGCAATCGTGGCGACTTTAATCGGTATGGATGTGCCTGTGATGGTTGCTTTGCCTGTGGCATTAATCGCGGGCGCGGCGCTTGGGGCTATCAGTGGCATTATTGTTGCCAAAGGTAAGGTGCAAGCCTTTATCGCCACCTTGGTGACCATGACACTGCTACGCGGTGTGACTATGGTGTACACCGATGGTCGCCCTGTACCTACAGGTTTTACTGACACCGCCGATAGCTTTACCTGGCTAGGAACTGGCTATGTGCTGGGCATTCCTGTGCCGGTGTGGTTGATGGCGGTGGTGTTTGCTGGCGCTTGGTATTTGTTAAATCACACACGCTTTGGCCGTTATATTTACGCTGTGGGTGGTAATGAGTCAGCGGCGCGTTTATCAGGTATTGCGGTTGATAAGGTCAAGATCGCGGCCTATGCCATTTGTGGCTCAATGGCGGCGCTCGCTGGTATTATCGTGACCGCACGTTTATCTTCGGCGCAACCTACGGCAGGTATGGGTTACGAGCTTGATGCGATTGCCGCGGTAGTGTTAGGTGGCACGAGTTTGATGGGTGGTAAAGGCCGCATTATGGGCACCTTAATTGGGGCATTAATTATTGGCTTTTTGAACAACGCCTTAAACCTGCTCGATGTGTCGTCTTACTACCAGATGATCGCCAAAGCCAGCGTGATTTTGCTGGCGGTATTAATCGATACTAAGCAGAAGTCGAGATAGGCAAAGGTCTAGATAGGAAAAAGCGTAAGTATTGATAAGCTGTGCGCCCAGCGTGCTGCTTGTGTACATTCCCTGTATTAAAAAGGTTTACCATGAAGCGACTTGCTAATCAAAAAGTGTCAGTTCTGTTGTCAGTAGCATTGTTGTCAGCGAGTGCGCCTTTTAGCGCTAGTGCCCAGGATGCGATTGCTATCGTGCTGTCGACAATGAACAATCCATTCTTTGTCAGCATGAAAGATGGCGCCGAAGCTAAGGCAAAAGAGCTAGGTTATAAGCTGATTGCACTGGACTCGCAGAACGACCCAAGCAAAGAGCTCGCTAACGTTGAAGACTTAACCATGCGCGGCGTAAAAGCGATTTTGATTAATCCAACCGATGCGTTAGCTGTGACCAATGCTATCGGCACGGCTAATCGCGCTAACATTCCGGTGCTGACACTAGATAGAACAGCAGAGCGCGGCGATATCGTCAGCCATATTGCCTCTGATAATATTGCGGGTGGCGAATTAGCTGGGCAGTTTATTGCTGATACCCTCGGCGCTAATGCCAAGGTCATTCAGCTTGAGGGTATTGCGGGTACGTCAGCTGCCCGTGAGCGGGGTGAAGGTTTTAGCAATGCCATTAAGGCTCACGGCTTAAACCTGTTATCGAGTCAGCCCGCGGATTTTGACCGCTCAAAAGGTTTAAACGTGATGGAAAATATGTTAGCGGCAAACGGTGATGTGCAGGCGGTATTTGCTCAAAATGATGAAATGGCCTTAGGTGCATTACGCGCCATTGAAGCGGCTGGTAAAGATATCATGGTGATTGGTTTTGATGGCACCGACGAAGGCATTGCCGCGGTAAGACGAAACCAGTTATCGGCGACCATTGCTCAGCAGCCTGAGTTGCTCGGTGCTACGGCTATTGTGATGGCCGACAAGATCTTAAAAGGCAATCAGGTCGAAAAATCGATACCTGTTGCGTTAAAAATCATTACTGCAACACAGTAATTTATTCATAATTTGTCACACTAGTGTGCTGCGTTTTTGAGCTTGATTCAAGGCGCGTTTCACTCTGAGCCCAACATTAAAGAGGTTGGCAGCGACTCAGAGAACATCAAGGAATAGGTAAATGTCTCAGTTAATCGTTTTAGGCAGTGTCAATGCCGACCATGTACTTCAAGTCGCTTCTTTTCCGCGACCAGGAGAAACCTTGCATGGCTACAATTATCAAATTATCCCTGGTGGTAAAGGCGCTAACCAAGCGGTTGCTGCTGCGCGATTAGGTGCTGATACCGGATTTATCGCTTGTGTGGGTGATGACGGTTTTGGTAAAAATATCCGTCATAGTTTTGAGCAAGATGGCATGGATGTATCTGCTGTACACATGATGACAAATACCCCTACGGGCATTGCGATGATCCAGGTGAGCGACAGCGGTGAAAACAGCATCTGTATTGCGGCTGCGGCAAATGATGCGCTGACAGCAGAGATCGTTGAGCAACATAGCGGCCAAATAGCCGCTGCTGAATATCTACTAATGCAACTTGAAACCCCGCTAGCAGGTATTGAACTGGCGGCGAGCATCGCTAAAGCGCAACACACCAAGGTGATATTAAATCCCGCTCCAGCACGCAGCTTACCTGACTCGCTATTGTCGATGCTTGATATTATTACCCCAAATGAAACCGAAGCTGAGCTCCTAACTGGTATTAAGGTTGATGATGCTAACAGCGCTGCCAAGGCTGCCAACGTACTGCATGATAAAGGGATTGCGACTGTGATGATCACCTTAGGTGCAAAAGGCGTGTATCTAAGTGAGCAGGGTAAAGGTAAAATTATTGCTGGCTTTAAAGTACAAGTGACCGATACTACCGCTGCAGGCGACACCTTTAATGGTGCCTTTGTTACGGCAATACTTGAAGGTCAAACTATTGAGCAGGCGGTGGTGTTTGCTCACGGTGCTGCGGCGATTTCAGTGACCCGCTTTGGCGCACAAACCTCGATTCCAAGCCGTGCTGAAGTTGAGCAGTTTTTAGCTACGCACTAATTTGTTATAAAAACAGTTAATAACATCGTTATTTAGATAGGAAGTTAACCCAGATGGCCACCATGAAAGATGTCGCTAAACTTGCGAGCGTTTCCACTTCAACAGTGAGCCATGTGATGAATGGTACCCGCTTTGTGAGTGAAGACATTGCTAAGCGGGTGCAAGATGCAGCGCAACAGCTCAATTATCACGGTCCTTCTGCGGTGGCTCGCAGCCTTAAGCAAAACTGCACTAAAACCATTGGCATGTTGGTGACGACCTCTACTAACCCGTTTTATGCTGAAGTGGTACGCAGTGTTGAGCAAGCCTGTTATCAGCAGGGTTACAACCTTATTTTGTGTAATACCGAGGGTGACGCCCAGCGCCTAAAGCGCTCCTTAACCACGTTAATTGAGCGCCGTGTCGATGGCCTAATTATGATGTGCGCTATGCTCGAGGGTGATGATGCACTGATTTATCGCCGCTTAGAAGCGTTACCTGTAGTGGTCATGGATTGGGGCCTGGTGGATTTTCCTTGCGATAAAATTCAGGGGCATTCTCGTCAAGGTGGCATATTGGCAACTCAGTATTTAATTGATAACGGCCACACTGAAATAGGCTGTATTACTGGCCCGCGTAACCGCCAGCAGGCTGACTTACGTTATCAGGGGTTTGTCGATGCCATGCAAGCGGCAAACTTACCGATTAATCCTAAATGGGTGGTCGAGGGCAACTTTGAAACCGAAGGTGGCAAGGCGGCGTTTGCCAAGCTGCAAGCGACGGGTGAATTGCCTAGCGCACTATTTGTGTGTAATGACATGATGGCCATTGGTGTATTGCATGAAGCCCAGCGGACAGGGGTGAAGATCCCTGAGCAGTTATCCGTTATCGGCTACGACAATATTCAATTGGCAAAATTTATGACGCCCGCGCTAACCAGTATTCATCAGTCTAAAGCACGTTTAGGCGCCGCGGCGGTGCATGCGTTAATCGCTAGATTACAAGACCCAAGCTTGCCACAGCAATTTATGGATATTGAGCCAAGAGTGACAGTGCGCGCTAGCGTGAGCCAAAGATAAAGCGTGGGTAAAAAGTAACAGCATAAATAAAAAGGCGAATGAATTAGCTTTCATTCGCCTTTGATCGTTTTTACTTAAGCGCTTTTATTTAAGCGCTTTACTGACAAGTTGGTACTGGGCTATGCCAGTGGTATTCGGTTTACTTAATAAACGCGAATGCGTCACCGTAAAGGTGATCTTCTTCAACGCCCATGGTACGGAACACTTCACGTGCTGCGCCAACCATGTCGAAACGACCCGCTATATAAATGTCGTAACCGCTTAGGCTGTCAAAGTCGTTTTTAATCTGCTCTAGCAGATTGGCTTCTTTACCTTTCCAGTCAGCATTGGCTTCTTCAATGACTGGAACAAAGTTGAGCCACGGATGCGCTTCATGCCACTGGCGAGCAATGGTCTCAAAGTACATGGCTTCCTGGTTACGGCAGCCCCAATAAAACGTGGTTTCAACTTCCTGGCCTAAAGCAATCTTTTGTTCAACGATACTCTTGATGTAAGAAAAACCCGTACCGCCAGCAATCAGTAAACGTGGGCGTTGACTGTCTGCACGTAGATGCGCGTCGCCGCCAGGCACTTCGATGTCAATGCTGTTACCTGTGGCTAAGCATTCTTTTAAACGCTCTACTACTTGCATAGGGTAGCTTTCGCTAACAGCTGCACCGATATGTAGCTCAATATGTTCAGCATCGGGTGCAGAGGCAATGGAGAATGGACGTTTGTCTTTCTCACCCATCACCACACAAAGGTATTGACCTGCTTTAAAATCAAATGGAGTACTAGGCTTTAAAATGACCTGATATACGGCATTATTAAACGGCGCTACTTTTTCAATCGTACAGCTAATAGTGTTCATCTTTATTCCTTGATGCGCCTCTCTTTGGAAGCTTATTCGATATAAATTTACGCGCCTGCAGAAGCTCTGCAGGCAATATAAAGTCTAGCTAATTGTGTGGCACAGTGATTACAGCGTCGGTGCATCATCGATACCGAGCTCATCCCAGATAGCATCTACTTTCTGCTTAACGGCTTCATCCATCACGATAGGAGTGCCCCATTCGCGGTCGGTTTCACCTTGCCACTTATTGGTTGCATCCATTCCCATTTTTGAGCCAAGACCCGCCACCGGAGAGGCAAAGTCGAGGTAATCAATTGGGGTGTTTTCAATCATAACCGTATCGCGCTTTGGATCCATGCGAGTGGTAATTGCCCAGATCACATCGTTCCAGTCACGGCAGTTTACATCTTCATCGACCACGACAATAAACTTGGTGTACATAAACTGACGTAGGAACGACCATGCTCCCATCATCACACGTTTGGCATGTCCTGGGTATTGCTTACGAATTGAGATCACCGCCATTCGATACGAACAGCCTTCTGGCGGCAGGTAAAAATCGATAATTTCAGGATACTGTTTACGTAAAATAGGCACGAAGACTTCGTTCAATGCCACACCTAGCATCGCTGGCTCATCTGGTGGACGGCCGGTATAGGTGCTGTGGTAAATCGCATCTTTTCTGTGGGTAATGTGCGTCACCGTAAACACTGGGAATGAGTCGGTCTCATTATAGTAACCTGTGTGATCGCCGTAAGGGCCTTCTTCTGCCATCTCATCGGGGTCTATATAACCTTCTAAGATGATTTCGCTGGTGGCTGGCACTTCTAAATCACAGCTTAGGGCTTTACACACTTCAGTTCGTTCACCGCGCAATAGTCCTGCGAAGGCATATTCGCTCATAGCGTCGGGCACGGGGGTAACAGCACCTAAAATGGTCACCGGATCGGCACCTAATGCAACCACGACTGGGTAACGCTCACCTGGGTGTTTTTCTTTAAAATCTTTAAAGTCTAATGCGCCGCCGCGATGGTCTAGCCAGCGCATGATTAACTTGTCTCTACCCAGTAATTGCTGGCGGTAAATACCAAGATTTTGGCGCTTTTGACGTGGGCCTTTGGTGATAGTGAGTCCCCAAGTCACTAGCGGCGCAACATCGCCTGGCCAGCAGTGCTGGATCGGTAACTTAGTTAAATCGACCTCTTCGCCGGTTTTAACCACTTGTTGGCAAGGCGGGTTACGCACGGTTTTAGGCGGCATGTTTAGCGCTTGCTTAAACATGGGGATCTTTGAAATGGCGTCTTTAAAGCCACGAGGAGGTTCTGGCTCTTTTAGAAATGCCAGCAGTTCACCTACATCGCGCAGCGCGAGCGGATCTTCTTTACCTAATGCCATGGCGACTCGTTTGGGCGTACCAAACAAGTTAACTAAAACGGGCATGTCGTTGCCGACTGGATTTTCAAACAACAGAGCCGGGCCTTTGGTGCGTAACACGCGATCGGCAATCTCTGTCATTTCCAAATGAGGATCAACGGGATGACTAATACGCTTAAGCTCACCATTGGCTTCTAAGTGGTCTATAAAGCTGCGTAAATCCTTAAAACTCATAGGGGAATTCTCATCGCTATAAACTGTGATATGGCGCGCACTATAGCACTATTCCAACGTGCGTTAAACGCTTGTTCGTCAATGCGTGGCCTCAATATATTTCAGGCTTTACTGATACAATTCCCTTTGTAGGTAAGTGCTTAGTCAGCGAGATTGGTTTAAGGCATATTTGAGCGTAAACTTAACTAAGTAATGCTACGTTTGTTGGCTTGTTACAACAGAGGAGGAGGGATGAAGGCACTTAAGTTTACAGCCTTGCTTGGCTTATTTACTGGGTCGATAACTATCGCGATGGCAGATGGGGCGGTATCGATAACCCCTGTTGCTGCAAGGGCTGTGGTTTTGGCACCGGTGGCGGCATCACAAGTGTTGAGTAATGTTAGCGTTGGCCTTGGGTGGAGTAATGTTGATTACCGCGATCCTTGGCGCTGGAACGTGGGGGTATCTAACAGTTGGTACGGCTACCCTTATCGCAATGGTTATTACAGATCCGGTTGGCGTCCTGGTTATAACTGGGGAGTCGGCTCTCGCTGGCGCTACCCATACAGCTACAACAATCGCTATTACTCGCCTTATCGTTATGACAGGCAAACTTACCAAGCTCCAAAGCCAAAAGTCGTTAGGCCTCCAGAGCGAGTGACGACCAGCGTAAGCTATTCAACAGGGCTAAGTCGGTTACCGGATAATGCGCGGGTGATTCAAAAAGAGGGACGCACTGTGTATGAATGGCAAGGTGTGGAGTATGTGTTTGATTGGAACACCAATACCTATCAGAAGGTTAAGTAGTGTTGGCGGTTTTATTCTGCTTGCGGATCTTGTTACTCTGTTGCCACAAAAAGTGGCGGCAACATGGAAGCAAGCGCAATGAGTTGGATGCAATTTACCATTGAGTTAATCGACAAACTGATTTGGCCTACCGTGCTGGTATTTGCTGTGGTGAGTTTAAAGCGGCCGATATCGACCTTGATCCCTTTAGCCAAAAAACTGAAGTTTAAAGATTTAGAGGTGGAGTTTGGTCAAGGATTAAAAGCTGTGACTCAGCAAGCAGAAGGTGTATTTCCTGAGTTAAAGACCGATAAAAAGACGCGACTCATAGCCTCTGCGAATCACTTACCCAATTCAGCCATTATTGAAGCTTGGGAACAGGTGGACCTGGCCGCCGAGCTGCTGATTAAATCTCACTGCGATAACATTACCTTAGATAAGAATACTCGTTATAAACATATTGAGAATATCTTGATAAGCGAGCAGCTAATTAATACTAAACAAGGAAAGCTGTTTAGTGAATTACGCCAGTTACGTAATAAGGTTGCCCATGCGGTGAGCTATGAGGTGGGTAAAGCGGAAGCGATTCAATATATCGAACTATGTTTTAAGCTTATTGAGCATTTACACGGTTTAACCCCATCTGCTATTCGCAGCTGTAATGCCGGCATTCAAGAGGTCGCGAGTTAGGGTTGTCAGTATAGTATGTTGCTTGTTGAAAGCTAATCTGCAAAGCGCAAAGTCTACAAAGCCCAGTTAATCGTGCAGACTAACGGGGCTTTATTCGTGGCTTTTGGCTCGATTTAACGGCTCAAGTTGAGATTGTAACTCAATTTTTATTAGGGCTAATTCTTGGCTTTTAGGTACATGTCGTAGCGTTGAATGATAAACCCTAGATCTTGAAACTTTTTGTTGAACGTCATACCGAGCTTTTTGAGTACATTAATTGAGGCGTGATTTCTCTCAACGACATCGCCGACAATATAATCTAAATCCATATGGTTTTTAGCGTATTCAATACAGGCTTGGTTGGCTTCGGTGGCATAACCTTTACCCCAGTGCTCAGGCGCAAAGCGATAACCAATATCTGTCTCATCAATGCGGTAATCATTTTTAAAGCCACAAAACCCAATGACGTTATCGGACTCTTTTAATACTACTGCCCAGCGAGCATAACCAAACTGCAGGTATTCGTTCAACCAAATGTCGCGGATGATGCGCTCTGCATCGGCAAGTGATTTAACAACGCCTGCATCGCCAGTATAGAGATTGACTCTCTCATCTGCGTTGAAGTCGTAGACGGCTTGTACGTCATCGAGGTTAAACTCTCTAATAATTAACCTTGGTGTTTCGGTAATGAGTTTGCTCATTGGCTTTCCTTGTCTAATCTTTTGCGGCAATCGCTATTACCACACTACTGCAGTGATCGCGTTCTCAGTCTCACCAATAATGGTTTTAACCACTTTATTACCAGCATCTAACAAGATCAATCTTGGAATGCCACTATTGGCAAACTGTGAGTAGATCGCTCTGTCAGTATCGGCGACTAAGGGGAAATTTAATTCATACTCATCTGCAAATTTATCGAGTGAGGCAGGTGTTTCTTCACGGCCAATGCCTATGATGTCGACATTTGGACTGAGATGAAGGTTAGAGTTAACAAGATGCTTCATAGTGCGTTGTGAGTCGTGGCACCAAGTTGCAAATAGAATTATCAGCTTATTGTTGTTTGATTCTGCAAGATCAATGGTATTGCCCTGAGTATCGACGAACTGTGTGACGGGAACATTTTCGCCCGCTTTTACATAGGTAAGGTATTCGGGTTGGCTTTCGGTTGTGGCGCAGCCTGTTATGGTTAGTATGAGTAAACTGGCAAAAAGTCGTTTAAGCGTTTTCATTAGCATCCATTCTTTTTAATTGGTTTCTTATAGTGGTTTTAGTGCGATTGAACATGCTGACTTGTTAATCTAACAGACGTGTAATCGAATGTATAAGCTTGGCTTGCAACAGCATGTGACTGAACATGCTCTATTTAGGGGCTAGCGAGTGATAGACGAGTAAAGCTTATAGCGCCTGCTTTTAACAATAAATCACTTATGTTTGTTGACAGCCGAACGAGGACACCCTATCGTGGAGGCTTACCTATTAAGCTGTTAGCTAACTCATTGATTAACAGTGACTACCAAGGATTTTTACGTGTTATTAACACCGATCGAGGCTTATTACTATCTATAGCCACAATGGCGTAGATAGAGGTTATAAACTCCCCCTCATGTTTTAAATCACTCCATTGTGGCAATTCCATCTTTCGGAAGCTGGCCACTATCTATGCCCGTTCCGAAGCCTTTCTCTTTAATTTGGAACACCATAAATGAATAACAGTAAAATCTTCGGCAGCATGCTAATTATTGCGGGTACCACTATTGGTGCTGGGATGTTGGCATTACCCCTCGCGGCGTCTGGGCTTGGCTTTGGCGTGGCCAGTATTATCATGCTATTGATTTGGTCTTTGATGACCTATACCGCCTTACTCATGATTGAAGTGCATCAGTTTGCACCTGTCGATGCCACACTGCACACACTGGCGCACAAGCTATTGGGAAGAAAAGGGCAGGTGATTGCGAGCTTTGCAATGATGTTTCTTTTCTACGCGCTCTGTTCGGCTTACATTGCTGGAGGGGGCGAGCAAATCAATAGTAAGTTAACCAACTGGTTTGATTTGCAGTTGCCTATGCAAGCGGGGGCAATCATCTTCACCTTGCTAATCGGTACTGTAGTCGCCATTGGAACACGTTCTGTCGATATGATTAACCGTAGCTTGTTTACCTTGAAGCTTATTGCGCTGGTGGTCATGCTGTTTTTATTGCTGCCTCATGTATCGGTTGAAAACTTAATCGCTTTACCTGTGCACCAGGGCTTAGTGTTAGCTTCTTTGCCTGTTATCTTTACTTCTTTCGGTTTTCACGGCTCCATTCCGTCGATTGTGCGTTATTTAGGTAAGGACACCAAAGCGTTACGCTGGATTATGATTGTGGGTTCATCATTACCCCTTATGGTTTATGTGCTTTGGATGCTGGCGAGCCAGGGCGTATTATCGCAATCAGATTTGATGGGGAGCCAAAGTCTTAACGGCTTTATTGATTCATTAAGCCGCATGTTGCATAACCCTATGATAGCCAATGCGGTATCGATATTTGCTGATCTTGCATTGGCTACGTCATTTTTGGGGGTGAGCTTAGGGTTATACGACTTTATTGCTGACTTACTTAAACGTGGTTCAACGCCTAGCCATAGAATTCAAGTTGGTCTAGTCACCTTTATGCCGCCACTGGGTTTTGCATTGTTCTACCCACAAGGCTTTATCACTGCTCTAGGCTACGCAGCATTTGCCTTGGTTATTTTGGCTATCTTCCTACCTGTGGCAATGGTAAACGCGCAGCGTAAGCAACAGGGGATAGACGGTTACCAAGTAAAAGGCGGTAAGCTGGGGTTGGCTGTTGCGACTTTAGCGGGCGTGTTGATTATCAGCGTGCAATTACTGCAGATGTTTAATTTACTTCCTGCAGTTGGTTAAGTTATCCAAAGATTAGGATTATTTAAAGAGCTTGCTCTGGTTTAATTTAAAGCAGAGTAGCTGCGGGAAGTTAGTGAATTAGATGTAGTGAGCAGCTTAAAGGTGACTAAAAAATAGCTAAAACAGCGCTATTTTCAATGTTTGGTCTGTTTTTTGGTCACTTAAATCAAAATGCTCTTTACATTACCGCGGACTCCCCCTATTATCTGCGGCGTTCGGAGGGATGGCAGAGTGGTCGAATGCACCGGTCTTGAAAACCGGCATGGGTTTATAGCCCATCTAGGGTTCAAATCCCTATCCCTCCGCCAAATTCGGAAGGTCCAAGCCCTTGGTACACAAGGGTTTGGGCTTTTTTCGTTAGAAATACGATTTGCATGTTTCTACCGAGTGTCACGAATATGTTTATCTTAAAAAATAGAAACGCAAATTACTATACCAGAGTCTATTTTTCCCAAAATTTAATTCACCTAGGCTATCCTGCCGAAATTCGTTTTTCCCTAAAAACCAAGTGCCGAAGTGACGCTGTTGATCGCGCTATTGCTGTTCAGAGCATTATTAGACCTTGGCTTAAGCACCTACAGACTCAACTTGCACAAAACCTCACTGGCGTATCAGTTGTTATCTCTGATATGAAACAGGTCATTAATGATTTACAAGTTAATGATTTTGAAGGTGATGCTGGCGCAACTATCCCCAAAAAAAATTTGGACTCAAAAGATAAACCAATGGGGATCCGCAAGGCAAAAAATGAGTATGTTAAATCCAATCGCGTATTGCTTAATGAGTTTCTAATAGGGAAACAGGCTCAGCAGATTAGACACAGCAGTGTGTCGCTGTTGAAGACTCGCATATCGTTTTTTCTCACTACGCTCGATAAACCCATCATTGCACTATCTCATCAAGATGTACTGCGTTATGAATCCATATTGATATCGATGGATAAGAGTTTCAAAACTAAAAAAGAATACTTGGCAGCCGCCAAGCAGTTTTATGGGTGGCTTAAAAAGCATGGCAGACTGAAAGCGAATCATCTTGAGTTAATTGGCCTAAAAGCGCAGCGTCATGAGCGTAAAAAAGTCAGTGAACAACGGCAACGCTGGCAACCGGAACAGCTTGCTCGGTTGTTTAAGCACCCTAATTTTGCAGGTCTGAATGAGGCAAGCACTCAGGAGCAAAAACAGCATTACTGGATCCCACTTTTACTTCTTTATACTGGGGCAAGAACTGGGGAAATATGTCAGCTAAAAACCTGTGATATATACCAAAAGGATCATATTTGGTGCATTGATATCAATGACAAAGGGGATAAAAGGCACCTAAAAACGAATTATTCGCATCGAATAGTGCCAATTCATTCAACCCTCATCGCTCATGGCTTTATTGAATATGTTAAGGGACGTCAATGTGCTAATCAAACCAATCTGTTTCACTTAAAGCCGACTGGTGCTGATAATGATTGGGGGGTAGGGTTTGCTAGGCAATTTGTACGAGTGTTGCGTGAGTGCAATATGACGGGCGCTCAGCGTCCTACACTACACAGCTTCCGTCACACGTTTATCGACGAGTTACAGCAAATCGGGATAGAGGAATTTGTCGCAAATGAATTGGTAGGTCATTCAAAGAAAAGCATGACTTATGGACGCTATGCTAAGCAACTAAATATAGTTAGTCTGAAAGATAGTATCGAACGAGTTCGTGATTTTTTTGCCTTATCAAAACGATAATCAAAAAAGCGCAATCACGAATAGACAGAGATTGCGCACCGATTGCAGGTAATGCAGGTAATGCAGGTAATGCAGGGATAGGGTGCATTTAGATTGAATAAGTCGTTTACCTTTGAATCGTTCGCAAACTGGTCGTAACGATCTAGTTCACATAAATCGATCAATCAACTAGCGCTCTAACTAATTATTGGATAATAACTGCTTAACGCTATCACTATGGTAAGCCCCTGGAAATATGAGGTTACTTAATTCTAAATTTAAATATTTAGATAAGATAAGCATGAATAAGCTAAAACCCTTTGAGCAACAAAGTTTGTGTAAGTTTGAGTTGCTATAAAAATCGAAGCTAAGACCGGAAAGCACTTCACTAAAAAGAAGAAAGAAAAGATGAATAATGAAAAGCTACCTGTAAAAGTAAACACCAATAGTATAAATCTGACAGATATGGGTAATCTTGACCTATCAACCTTGGATGAATCGCAGCGTTCACATATCGTGTCAAAGTTTACAGAATCAAAGGTAGAGCTAGCTAAGAAAGCTCAACAGATGAACATTGATTTGAGCGCTACGCGAACTAATCTGGGCGATCTTTCGTCTACGGTTCGCGATGCAACCACTGATGGTACGTCAGTCACTATCACTCACAGCCAAACTACATCACTTGGTCGCACCGAGATCGTAATGGGTAATACTGAACGAGCTGCTAAAGGTAAAATGTCTCGTACGGGAACAGGAGAAGGTAGTGGTGGAGTTATGGGTATTGCCGCCATGGTTTGTGTAGCAGGTATTATAATTGCTATGGTTCTGGGTAGCTAAGATGAAACTTTTTATTCATGCAGAAACTGACCTTCCTAGTGAGATTGAACCAAAACTAAAATCTCTTGGTAATGCGGATAAAGAAAAGATACTTGCTCTTTGTAAGACTGCGAAACAAACCATGCGCAATAACTTACTTGATGGATTTAATCACTTCAGTTCTTCTAGTACTGTGATGTGTAGTGGTAAAGTTATCACTATTCGCGGCACGGTGAATAAGCTGCCTTTATTCAAGAGGTTGTTCGGTGGCTAGACGACAATACAAACGGGGAAACTATCAAAGTTCCCAAGCTCTGCGCCACATCGAGGAAGCTAAAGAATTAACCAAGCAGTTAGGCGGGACTGACCAAGATGTTAAAGTCTGGTTTTTTAACCTGACCGGGATTACGTTCAATAACATCATGCGAGAGTATAAAGAGTTGCATGGAGTTAAGGCCTACGATTACGCATTGCAGACAATGCCTAGTTGGAAGTCAGGACAAAGGAAAATGAGTGGCATGGTTGCAGAACGGTTATTTAACCTGATCCCAAAGCATATGCCAATTGAAGACAAATTCAAACTGGTTGATTCACTCTGGAAATTTACCACAGTAAGTAACAAACTTTTAATACGAACCAATAGAGAAACAGAGATCAACGAGCTTGTCGCCTTGCTGCAAAGTGAGGTTAATCGTATTGATACCGATTGGGAAATCCCAGAGAACTTATCTAATCGTTTTGATTGGTTGGCCGGAGAAGATTCGACAACGTACCAAAAGCTGCTCAGTTATATTGTGGAGCAAGAGGGTAAGTTGATTACAGCAATGTTACCACACCAGATTACAGAACTCTTGAGCCACTATCACAATGAATGGTCTGATACTTCGAACTACTTTTCACATACTGTTGAGGTTGGCAAGCACAGCGTTGAGGTTCGCATTACTGAACAAGCTAATGAACTAACGGTGGGTAAATGGTATTCCCACGTTAAGCCATACACTTCAGTCAAAGGTTCTGGTTGCCTGAGTATGTTTGCAGTAATGTTGATAATTCCAGCCGCGATTATCACTACTTTATTTTGAGACTTTAAATAAAAATATTTCGCACTATCAAGTTTGCCCTACCAGCAACAAAGGGGTCGTAGCTAATTATAATTTTGAGCGTAATAGAAAATACAAGACTATATCTATGTAACATTAGATAGCTAATCTCTACCGCCAACAAACTTTTGGGCATAATCCTGCCAGACATTATTCCTAATGACTGACAGGATTCAGGCTAGCTTAACTAGCTAACGTCAATATTTTACAAGGATGGAGCGTAGACAGGATTGACCTGATAACACTTTACTCCACTTTCACTTGGTCTTATATGCCCAAATAACTCCAGCACACGAAGTGCTGTGTCACGCTCTGCTGAGCTTTTTAACCCGCGCCAGCCTTTTTGCGATAAAGTATGTTTCGTGAACGAAGGATAGAGTTTTGGGAGGTTGTGAATGAGAGACTCAACACTTAATGTCGAATCATCTTTCTCACCTAGATCAATAATACGAAGAGTATGTGATTTGAGGTATTTCATCCAAAAAATGGCACGGTAAAGACTATATTGATTAATACGTAAATTAGGTTCAAATTTAGATGAACTTTGATGTTTAGTTGCTTCATCAATCAAGTGCAAGACAAGCGCGAGTTTAGCGCCGTGAGCAGGTCTTTTAGCCCACATTGATTGCAGTTCATCTGGCATTTCGAGTTGTTCTTTCAAAGTTTCATTTGACCATTTGTCCCAAATCACTTGCGCTTTTTTATCAAAAGAAAATTGCAGTGGTGTTTTGTAATTATCTAACTGAGAGATAACCATAAAAATCTGATACACATTGTCTTTTAAGAATTGCGGTACTCGAATATCAGTAATTTTACTTAATTTGGTATCTGGATATACCGACATTTGTAATAGGCGTTCAAGCAATCCATCGTCTTTTGAACCTGTTAATTTTTCTTTGACGAGAGGAGCAATTAATGAAGGTTGTATACCGCCTTGGATTGATACGGCTACCCGCTCTAGTTTAATATTTTCTCGGCTTATCCGTTCTTGTGTGTATGTAGATTTTGACGCGTTAAATGCTTCAAGATAAAAAGCGCGCTCATGTTCCCTTCCTAGTTGATTTAATGACGCTATCCAGCCGGACAACTCATCTCTAAATTGCAAAACACCAGCTGGGTTGCTTTTTAATCGAAGACACAAGGCTTCCATAGTTGAGTCATTAATAACTATGTTTCTCGCAAGCGGAGGCTCAGGTTCAGTGAGTAGTTCAAGCTGCGTAAACAACCTTTCTGCTTCAATAGTGTTGTTATTTTCATAAGCGTTTTCAATTTTAGTCTCTATCGCAGCATGCTTTTTATCAAAAACCCGCTTTTGAATTGCATATTGTTTAAGCTGTCTCTCTGTATTGTTTTTAAACACATCATCTTGGATTTTTTGAAGATTGCTTAAAGCCAATTGAGATGAAGGTGTTTTCATACTAGAAGCATTACCAATGAGCATTCCCCACATGACGGGGGTGACACTCCATGTGTCATTCTGTTTAGGTTTAATCTCAACATTACCACCCGCTAAGGCGGCTACAGCCATGACCAATGATACCGCAGTGAAGTCTGGACTGGTATTGTTAAGACTCTTTGCATACTGAAATACACACTCACGAAACGCTGTTGGTAGCATCATGGAATGTAATGGCATGACAGGCTTGAGCTTATTAGCTTTTATCGGCATGGGTGTATCCCAATTTACCCCAAAATTAAGTACATCATTAGAGTCGGGAGGTGTACCTGCATTACCTGCATCGGCTGCATCTTTTTTTAGTTCAACATTTAACAACGGTGGATTTAAAGTCTCGCGACTAATGTTTTTGTTCATGAGTTTTATTTTTTCAAAAAATTAGTAACTCAATTCGTGTTTGTCAACACCGATTAAAAAACTTTTTAATCTCTCAAGAACAATAAAATGTGAAACCATTTTATCTCATCAAAAATACTTCTTTCTGGTATTTGTAATCCTCCAAAAAAAAGATTAATAATTAAGTGAAGGTAGATTTCTAGCCAGCATAGAGAAATACGGATTGACGGTTTCACCTACCCTAAAATTTCTCACTGGTTATGGTTCCACCCTAAGACCCAAAAAGCAAAACACTAAGCATGAAGAAGGAGGCACTAACCAATAGACCCAGCGATTTAACAAAACACATTCGCTGTGAGCTGTTGCTGTCAGAACAGCATCAAATAAAGCTAGACGCACTTATTGCCGCACATCCCACAATAAATACACGCGTAGGGCTAATCCGTCATCTTATAGATGGCGCTGTTCTGGAACAGGTCAAAGTCATTAAGCAAGATCCAGAATTCATTCGTCAATTATCGGCATTAGGTAACCTAATTAATCAGTTTTTAAAACTCGCTCATACTTGTTCGCTTTATGGCGAGCCGCTTTCTTCTGAGGTGATTATCTTCAAGGTTGAGCTATTCAATAGCAAACTGTCTAAATTAATCAAAATAAATCTTGAGCGTCATGCTGCATAAAGCGATAGCCAAAAATCTCAAGGTCAAGGCTAAAGGCGTTTATGGTGGGATCAATTACCTGATGGGCTATAAATGGCGCATGGTAAAGCCTGAATTGCTGCGTGGAAATATTGATATAACACGCCAAATTTTAGCTCAAGAAAAAAATTCGAACGCTTATACCCATGGGGTTTTGAGCTTTGAGGAAAATGCGTTGGATGTCCCACAATCGGCGCAAGATTTTGCGATGAATCTGTTTGAAGAAACGCTGATGGCAGGATTTCCAGTAAATCACTATGACATCGTCTGGATCCGCCACACAGATAAGGATTTTGATGCTGAAAGAGACTGTGGCAGGCTTGAACTCAACTATCACATCATCAATCGAGATCTAGTGACAGACAAGGTGATAACGCCATACCTACATAAAAGAGACATGCTGCGTATTAATCTCGCTAAGCAAATCATTAACGACAAGTTCAACCTATCATCACCAGATGATCCAGCACACTATAGGCAAATCAATTTGGCTGACTATGGTAGTGAATATAAAGGAGTGGCAAAACAGCTTACAGAGTTCATCTTAGAAGGTATAGCAACTGAACGTATCAGTAACCGCGGAGATATTATTGAAGCTTTGAAATTGCACTCAGGTATTGAGTCAGTGAGAGGTAACCAACCAGATACTTATCTTGTAGTAAAACTAAAAGGAGCGAAACAAAATTTACGCCTAAAAGGCACACTCTATGAAAAACATCAATTCACGTCCGTTACAGACCTTATTGAGCGACAAGCAAGCGACGCTAGAGGCTATCACCTGCAACGCGATAAACGAATTAAACAAAACATCGAAAAACTGCGAGCGCTCAATTATCAAATCACACAACAACGTGCGCAGCTTATGCAAGCAAAACGCAAACGAGGTCGAAAGCCTACATCGAGCACAGCTGCTTCAGATTCAAAAAAACAATCAAGCATTGATTTCACTCAGCAAAAATATGCTATCAGCAAGCATCAGACTGATAGCCTGCAACCAACAAGCAGAAGAGAAAATCAAAAATCAAGTGAAGCAGGCTCATCAATTGGCGTTATGGGGGAGTATCAGGCTCGACAAAACTCTAGTGGCCATAGGCATTTCGACAGTAGTGGGTTTTCTATTGGGAATCGCCGTAACCTACCTTTCCGTGGGTTAGATTTCTCAGCAAGCCTCGAAACAAAGTTAATGTTTGGTAAAAAATTTACTCGTTCCCAGCGGCAGTGGTATGCCGTGTATAAAAAAGGAATAGCACAAGATGTGGTGTGTGATGCCATTATTTTGGACAAGGGAGGCTTTGGTGCCAATCGAACAATAGTGTCTCAGCGACTCAATACTGTTATTCGTGAGTATGATGAGTTATTTACGGTATCAATCTGTAGCTCACCTGAAGCCAAAAAACTTGGCTATCTTCTTACTATCGAAGCAGCTGTAGCTAAAGGTTGGAATGTTACCTCGCTAAGGTTAACGACCAATATAGAAGAGTCATCAGCTACTGAACAAGCAACGTTTGATGCTGCGATATTACAATACTATAAAAATAAAGGCTTAACGCCATCAAAAGATATAATCCAAAAACACCATTATGGGAGACAAAGCAATAACACGACCAAGCCAGTATCTGCTTCGACTTGCCGAATACGAGAAGAAACTCCAGCAGAGCAACCTCAATCAAATGCAATTGGCACAGAACAATCAGCAAAATACACAGTTGATGATGCAGTTCTTGGACGATTTTGCGATCAAGCAAGAGCTATGGCAGCAAAAGCAGATGCAATTGAGTCACAGCATAGCAATGCTCTCAAAGCAATCAGCAGCGCAAGCAGAAACCATCAACAGCCTCTATCAAGCATTAGAGAGCGAGAAGAACACTCGGCAGAGCTTGCTCGTGGATATGAACAACTTAGCGATCAATGGAAGCAACTTACAGAGTGCTGTGAGCGAGCTGCTGAGCACGTTAGAAGAGTTAAGCGCTTAGATTGTCAAAGCAAAGTGGCTAGCAAACCTTATTTGCACTACGGTGATAAGTTACAGTTTCATCAATAATCGTAAATATGCTCTTTGACGAACTGTGTTGGCTCTGAATGAGATAGACGGTAAGGACAATCAGAGAATCTTACAGAAGAAACAAGAGCATCTTTTGCATCAACATCAATAGCGTTCGGGGCGTTATTGTTAGCGGGTATATCAAAATAATCATTACTCTAACGCGCATGCGACACAACTTGTCATACATCAAGTTATATTGTTATTGCTTCAAGCCTAGGGGCATTAAGTGCTCTATATGATGATATGTGCGAGTGTCAGCCAATAGCTCTGTACCTTTAATGCTCCATGAATATATGGTTTTTATTTATACAGCTCACACTTTGGTTGATATATTTCTTTCTTTTCAATGCGTAAGGTTATATAGGTGTAGTAGTAATAATCATGAACTGGGGTTCAAGCCCCAAGTGATAAATAACTTTTAAGAGTTAAGTTCATATGCCAAAAAAATCGAGTACACAAGAATCTCTGGCATTAGCGTTTGAGATCTTAAAGCGGATCCCTACGTCGCACAAAATAACAGCAAAAGAACTCCATTTACAACTGCATCAAGTAGGTATAGAACGTGATCTTCGCACTATTCAGCGTTCTTTAGGAATGCTCTGTGAGCATTTCGAGGTTATCCGTGATGAGCGTAGTAAACCCTATGGCTATAAATGGAACAAAAAAAGTACAGGTATGACATTACTCAAACTATCAACACAAGAAGCCTTGCTATTAAGCTTAGCTGAACAATACCTAATCAAGCTTTTGCCTGCCAACATTACAGCGTCTTTAAATGATTTTTTCCAAGAGGCAAAAAATAGCCTCCGTTCGACAAATAGCAACTCGAAAGACAAAGAATGGCTGAAAAAAGTAAAGGTTGCGAGTGAAAATCAACCACTTTTACCACCACGAATTTGCTCAGAAATATTCAGCTCAATCAGTGAAGCTTTATATCAGAATCGTTTACTAAGCATCGATTATTATAACGTCAAACAAGAAAGCAAATCCGCCTTTGTTATGCCTTTAGGCATTGTGCAACAAGCCCAACGATTATATTTGGTTTGCCGCTTCGAGGGGTACAATAATGAACGAAGTGTTGCTATACATAGGGTCACTAAAGCGATAGTTTCAACGTTTAGCTTTGAGCGTCCTAAAGAGTTTAATTTGAGCCAATATGATGCTGACGGAAGATTTGGATTTGGAGAAGGTGTTCAACACCATTTAACGTTTAAAATAACAAAACAAGCGGGTTTTCATCTTACAGAGACTCCGTTATCGCACGATCAACAAATAATTTTAGAAGGCGATATGTATCAAGTAAGTGCAACTGTCACTCAATCTAAACAGCTTGAAAGGTGGTTGAGCGGCTTTGAAGAACAGATTTTCGATATCGAATTTAATGAGATTAAGTCATGAAACTAAAACAAAAAATTGAAGATTTACTGCCTAAAATCAGAGTGTTATCCAGTGTGCATGGTTTCGATAATGAATTTGACGATGCAATTCAGAAGCACAACCAATTCAAACTTAGAGCACCGTTAGTTGGTGCGTTTAGTGCTGGAAAATCAACCTTAATTAACACCTTGCTTGGTGAAAAACTTTTAAGTGTAGAAGTGACTCCTGAAACCTGCTTACCCACAGAGTTAATTTATTCAAAGCAAGAATACATTCACTTAATGAATAAGAATGAAAAAGTTTTAGATCTCACAAGGGCACAATTAAAAGACCAAGAATATCTTTTATCTTTGCAGGGAAATACAAATGAAGAAGCTGCATGTTTTTGGATAGAAATGGGATTTTCTCACCCAAGATTAGAACAGAATAAAGATTTAGTATTAGTTGATATGCCTGGTTGGGGTTCTGGTATTTCTGAACATTCGCTAGCCATTGATAATTATATTCAAAGTAGCGGTGCATATTGTATCGTCGTTGAGGCAACTGATGGCACGATTAGAGAAAGCATTCAACAAGCTTTAATTGAGTTAAAGTTGTTTAATAAACCTGTTGTGCTAATTATAACGAAAGCAGATAAAATAAGTTCAGATGAGTTACCTAATGTCGTTGAGCATATTACAAAAACAGTAACTCAATACCTAGATGTATCACCACTTGCTGTTGTTACGACTGCAGCCAGAAAGAAGCGTATTAATGGGTTTGAAGAAGCGTTAACTAAAATAGTTGAGCAATCAGACAACATATACAGAAATATGGTGTTGACTGATTTTTACGCATTGTTCAACCGAATGAAAGCAAAGCTCACCATTGTGTTAAATGAAGATAATTTGACCGTAGAGCAAGCCCAATCCGCATGCGATGCAATTCCAGAAGCGTTAGCAGAGCTTAAACAGCAATTAACTGAGCTTGAACATCAAATTGATGAAATCATCCCCTCTTGCGTTGAATCTGCAAAGGCTAATTTGCGTAATAACCTTAAAAGTCAGCTTGATAGTATTGCAAGCAGTGCGATAAATGGTGGTAATTTTCAAAGCCAAGTGACTAATGCATTACGAAATGCTTACCTAACAACGGTAGAGCAAGATTTTAAACCAAAAGTATCTCGTCAATTGAAGTCCCTACAAAACATAAGCGACATTGCCCCATCAAATGTCAATATTGTCAATTCGTTTTCTGTATCTGAAAGTGAAGGCGGACAGTTTGTGTTTACGCAGGTTATCTCAGCAGTACTGACAAAAGTCATAATGTTAGTCCCTGTACTAAAACCGTTTGCGCCTATTGTTTATGCTTTAGCGAGTATCTTCACTAATAAATTAGATAAAGAAAAACAACGAGAAGAACAAAAAGAAGAAGCAAAACAATATGTATTAAACACTTTAATTCCTCAAGTTATTGCGCAAGTTGAACCTGCGCTCTTGTCAAATTTCAATGAGATGGTTTTAAAAGTAAAAAAAGAGGTCACGGAAGAAAGTGAACGTAAGGCGGCAGATAAAAAACAAGCGCTATTAGAATTACAACGAACGCTTTCACAAGCAAAAGAAGAAGACGCGAAGCAAAAACAGCAATATAAAGATGCCTTAAATCAACTTATTGATTTTGAAGTACAGTTACAAAGAGGTAAGCATAACGATGAATCTAACTAATCCAGAGTTAATAAGTCGTTATGATTTATTGTGTAAAGCAAGTCAACCAAATAGTTCTATGGATGTTCAGCTTCAGCAAGAATTACAGAAGCTTGAATCGCTTATTAAGCGTGATCTAATCGCACTTACTCGACAGGGCTGTCCTGATAATATTACTGATATCCTAAGAAGTTTTGAGCATGAATTGATTCACTTTAGACAGTTCTGTGAATTTCCTCAACTTGCTACAAAATCTGTCATTGGTATTGGTGGTGGCTTTAGTGCGGGTAAGTCAAGCTTTATTAACAAACTGATTGGAAAAAAATGCCTGGCTGTTGAAGTTGATCCAACCACATCTATGCCTGCTTATGTGTTACATGGCGTTGAGGAGTCAATAAAAGCAATCAATATGCACGATTGTGCCATTGACCTAACACAAGAACAGCTATCGACGTTAACTCACGAAGAAAAAGAGTTGTATGGCTCTCAGGTAGGGTTGTTGCTAAAAGTTGCATTTATATCAACGCCAGAATTTCGTTGGAACAATCTAGCCATATTAGATACTCCTGGGTATTCAAAACCAGAAGACTCTAATTGGAATGAGAGAACCGATGAAAACCTAGCCCGTTATCAACTCAATACGGCAGATTACATTTTATGGGCAGTACCAGCAGATAATGGAACGATCTCAGAGCAAGATATTACGTTTTTAAGCTCATTAAATAGAGATATTCCAAAGTTGGTCGTATTGACAAAAGCAGATAAAAAACCAATAGAAGATATTGAAAATATCACCGCGCTAATCAAAACTACATTAGATAATCGAGGCATCACAATCAGTGATGTCGTACCTTTTTCACGTCGTAGTAAAAGTGAATTTAGCCTAGATAAAATAATTAATCAATTTGAGATATGGAACAAGGAACCTAAACCACTACAATTTGCTAAAAATTTTAGAAAGCAATTTACGTCTTTTAAAAATTTTATTGCTGAGAGTAAGAAAAATACTTTAGTTTGTTTAAATTACGCGAATAAAATTTTAGCTTTGTCAGAAGATGCTCAAATCACTGAATCAGCAAATTCATTTTTAGTTAAGGAAAAGCAAGAATTAGCTTTGCAAACTGAACTCTTAGATTCTCTTAATCAATTAACTGACCAGTTTTTTTCACAACTCAAGTTATCGGGCGATATTGCAGGAATAGAACTAACGACCACAGAACAACAAGAGTTTGCCGAACAATATAGTAATCAATTGATTGAGATGCTAAAAAAACAAATTGCAGTTCGTTTTGGTGTGACAGATTTAGAGCAAACTTATCCAACAAAATCACTTGACTTTTTGTTATTTACTGAGAGTGGGGATGAATTATCCTTAAATAAGCATCTTGAATGTATCAATCACTTAAATGAACAAGATAAAGAGTTATTCTTGGAAATACTTGTTACTGTTATTTCTAGTGGTATTCAATTAACTCCACCTCAACAAGTATTTGTTAAACATTTATTTGGGTTAACAAATACAGCGAGTTCATTAAATGAACTAAATATTGATATTAATGAAAGTAAACTTGAGGGATTTATTTCTCAACTAAAGATAAATCAAGGGTTACTCGAGAGCTTTATCGGTTTGTCTCTAGCGGCAAGTTGGTTTAAAGGGGCTTGGTTTGAATCAAAAATATTTGAAAGTTGCCAATACTTAACGCTTGCAGTGATTCATGGAATTAAAGAATTCACAGAAAAAGATTTTGAGTTGGCTTGGCAGTTTATAATTTCATCACCTGCTTTTGCCGAAGAATCTCAAATGAAACTTGTTAAAAGCCATAGCTGGACAATTCGACAGCTATTAGCGATAAACCCAGCGACTACATTAAAAGTGCAGTCAATTTTAGCGAAAGATGAAGATCTAAAAATTAAACAGCTACTTGCAGGAAGTAAATCTGTAAGTATTGAAATTCAAGATATTTTAGCTAAGGATGATGCTGTGTTATCAACATTAGCAAAAAATCCTGTACTGAGCATGGAAATTCAACATCAATTGATGAATTGTGAAAACCCTCCTGTTTATGCATTGGTTGAAAATTCGTCTTTAACAGATACAAATCAGAAGATTATTTATGAATATAATGATGGGCGTTATCGTAGTACTTTAGCAACGAACCTATCTTTAATACCAGAATTGCAAGAATTACTTGCTAATGATGAAGATAAGTGGACTCGCAGAAATTTAGCTGAAAACTTATCATTAACATTGAATGCTCAACAAATACTGGTAGATGATTCAGAAGAGTGTATTCGTAGATGCCTAGCAAAGAATCCATCAATTCATCTATCGATTCAAAGCAAACTTGCACAAGACCATGAAGAGTATGTTCGTCAAGAGCTAGCTGAAAATATAGCATTAGAAATTTCAGTGCAAAATATATTGGCAGATGATCCAGAAAAATCTGTTCGTAGATATTTAGCTGCGAATTTATCGATTCAGCCGTCAGTACAGCAGACTGTAGCAAAAGACAGTGAAGACTATGTTCGCTGTGCTTTAGCCGAAAACAAGTTGCTTACTTTTGATGCACAAACATTACTGAGCCAAGATAATAGTGATTCGGTACGAAGTTCTTTAGCTGAAAATGAATCTTTAAATTGTCAAATTCAGTATATTTTATTGCAAGATGAATCATGGCGCGTGAAGAAATATTTAGCTAATAACTTAGTGGTTAATGCTAATGTTTACCAGGTTTTATCAGCAGATGAAGATCTCGATGTTCGTGCTGCGCTTGCTAAAAACCCATTGATTAGCGCTGATATTCAATTATGTTTAGCAAATGATTCAGAAAGTCGAGTTCGAGAATGTTTAGCTGAAAACACTTCGATTATTGAGAGTGTTCAGCATATTTTAGCGAATGATAAAGATTCATTGGTTTTAGCGGAATTGTATAACAATAAATCTTTAAACAGTAATATCAAAAAGCAACTCAAAAAAATTGCATTTGATAAACAACATACACAAGAAGAAGCTTTATTGTACTCACAAATTCACTTGCAATGCCAACATCCAATTCCATCTAATATCCAGAAAATCATTCTAGATAATAATAGTTGGCAAAGTGTGAAGTTACTTGCGATGAACCCATCTTTAACAATTGACTATCAGAGTTTACTAGCTAAAAAACGTGAAGAATGGTCTGAAGAATGGGATTGGAGTACTTTAGAGCAAGTAGCGAAAAATCCTAGTCTTGCACCAGAGATTCAACGATTTTTAGCAAGCTTAAATGATGAAGGTTGGATGGGAGTGAGTGCAAATGATATGCACGCAGCTTTAGCAGAAAACCCATCGATCATTATTGATGTTCAAACACAACTTTTTAGTTATGGAAAAATGCTTAATCCTGTGCGTGAACATCTTGCGAGAAACCCATCTATCGCACTAGAGACTCAAAGGATTCTATTGAAAGAAGCGAGCTTGTTTGATTCTACTCATGAATATCTTGCAAAAAATCCGTCAATTGCACTAGAGATTCAACAGGAACTTGCTAAAAAGTCGTGGACGAATGATGTTCGCGAACATTTAGCATTGAATCCATCGATTACATCTGAAATCCAACAAATGCTTCTTGAGACTGAAGAGTGGGACGATGAGAGCGAAAAAATCAAAATAGCTTTAGCTAAGAATTCATCAATTGCACTTGGAATTCAAGAGCAATTGATAGCTACATGTTCTTATGAAGTCCGTAAAGTTTTGGCTAAAAATCCATCTGTAAATTTGGATTTTGTAGAAATTATGGCACCTCATTTGGGTGTTCTTGAATCTACGCAAGAAGCGCTCAATGTTTAGTCTTTGAAGCCTAAAAGTAGGTTAAATAATATCAATCACTTATAAGTGAATTCAATGAATGTGGACTTTAAAAAAGGCTTTACTAATGGTGAATATATGCTCACAGCAATTTAATGAAATAGACATTTTAAAAACGTTAAATTCAGATTTAAAAAAACAACAAGCTCGTTGGTCTGAGAGTGAGCAAAAACTCAGTATCGGTATTATGGGGCAAGTTAAAGCAGGTAAAAGTAGCTTCGTTAACGCACTACTTTTTGATGGGAAACCAATTCTTCCTGAAGCAGCAACACCAAAAACGGCGAACTTAACTAAAATTAGCTACGGTGAGCAGTTTACTCTTAAAGTGGATTATTACACCAAACAAGAATGGAATGAGATACAAGAACTTGCAGCACTGCAAAGTCAAAGTGTTGAAGGTAAAGTAGCGAAAGAACTCGTTGATATGGCGAATGGTATTGGTGCAGGTGAGCTTGAACGCTGCCTTACAATCAACACTGAAAGCATTGTTGCAGAAAGTTTAGATGGCTTACAAGGTATCCTGAACCAATACACGGGCAATGATGGAAGTCATACACCACTGGTAAAGAGTACAGAGATATCATTACCAGTCGATGAACTAAAAGGCTTTGAAGTGGTAGACACACCAGGAATGAATGACCCTGTTGCTAGTCGTACTCAAAAAACACGAGAGTACATGGCAAGTTGTGATGTCGTGTTCTTTTTATCTCGCTGTAGCCAATTTTTGGATAAAGCGGACGATGAACTACTGCGTAACCAGTTGCCAAACAAAGGTGTTAAACGTTTAGTTGTGGTAGCAGGGCAGTTTGATTCGACGATTATTGATGATGGCTATGATAGAGGCTCTTTAGAAGAAACCATTCAGAACCTTAAAAAGAGACTGATTCGCCACGCAGTGAAAAAAGCTCAAGAAATTGCAGACAGCAAAGCAGCTCTTAATGAGCAACAATTGGCAATGGTAGTTAACAGCTTATCAGAGCCTGTTTTTGCTAGTACCTTTGCTCATGGTTACGCTAATTGGCCAAAAGAAACGTGGTCTAAATCTATGCTTCATACCTATGGTGAGTTAACAGAGCTGGCTGAAGATGAGTGGGACTATGAGTTTTCTCAACAAGACTGGTTAAACCTTGCAAGTTTTAATGCTTTGCAACAAGCATTTCATCAGGCTAAAAGTGATAGACAATCGTTGTTAGATGAACAAAAGCGTAGTTACTTACCTAATGCTTATCAAGCGATGCTAACTCAGTATGAGAGCCTAATAGACAGCATTAAACAGCGTGTTGAATTCATTCAAACTAAAGACGTTACTGATATTGAAAAAGCACAAAAAGGCTGCGAGAAAAAAGCAGCCTCAATTGCATCTTCGTTATCGTACACTTTGACGCAAGCCAAAAATGAAGCCAAGCAAAATGCAACCGAATTGGTTAATCAGCTAAAACAAGACCAAGTTAGTTTCTCACAGCTAGCGACGCGTAAAGGCACACGTGAAGAGGCTGTGAGCTATACAGTTAGCACTTCACGTTGGTATAAACCGTGGACTTACTTTAGCAGTGAGACAAGGTATCGCACACGAACGGTATCTTATGACTATCTTTGTGCTCATGATGCGATTGAACAAGTTAACCAATATGGGGCAGAAAGTGCAAAGCAAGTTGTATCCATGTTTAGTCAGCTTATTTCACCTCAATCATTAAAGTTAAGGCTAAAACAAGTATTATTAAATGAGTTAGATACACGTAGTGATGAATTTGATCCTATGGTATTCAAGGCAATGCTAGAGAATTTTATCTCTAAATTGGATTTACCTGTATTTAAGATTGATTTGGGGGATACCACAACGTTAATAGCGAATAGCTTTAGCGGTGAAATCACCAATTCTAGTGAGATGGATCAGCTGCGTTCTAAATTGAACCAAGCGTTGTCAATCGTACTTGATAAACTACAAACTGAGTTTGAAAAGCAGTTTGATGGTGTAATCACTAAACTCGATATTGCTGGTGATGGGCTTTCTTCTGAGTTATTGGCAGAGCTGACTCAAGAGCTTGAGAAAGTGAAGCAACAGATTGCAGATAAAGAAAATGAAGTGATTGGTTATCTAAATTATCTTGAAAGTGTTGAGTTAGAGAAAAAAGAGATCATAACTAAACTCGCTGCATTGCATTAATCTCAGAGCGGTTTAATGAGCCACAGTTATTATTCTAAAACTCAGTTGGCACAATGAATATTGTGCTGGTCGTTCTCTGGTTAAAAAACACTCAAAGCATGCTCCCGCCCTGAGACAGTGTGCGACATAACCTTATGACTGATGAACGAACTAGTGGACTTTCGCTATAATGTAAATGCAAGGTTTGAGACCTTGCATTTTTTATTTGGATAGACGATTATCTAAATCATTAACCTGTTACAAGGCTGTAATGGTTAATTGCCGAAATAGAGCGGAATACTCGCAGCTAATTGGTCTGAAATTTTTTTTATAATAATGGTTATTTGTTGTTTTTTGAGCCTTATATGTTCATCCATATTCTCAAGGGTGATTGCCTCGTGAGCATTTAGGCGGAGCATATTTATAGACTCATATTTCAAAGTGATTACATTGTTAATCCAGAGAAAACGTTCTGTTTTTTTGTTTATATCATCAATCGTTAAAAATTCTATATCCATACAGTGTCGGATCACTTCATCTTTGATGCTGATGTTTTCGTATGCGTGTAACTTTTCTTCAAGAGCAATAGCTTGTGAAACAGATGAAATGTTCATAATGTTTTTTATTAATTGTACTCATTTAATTTAGAATTACAAAATCCCAGCTATTTTTAATAAATATAATTCAAGAGTGCTTCTGGTTAGGCAGGGCTTTAGTTGAATTAGGTTTTTTACATCGCAAATCAGGAAGAAATTTCCGCTTTAGCATCATCTCGTGAGCATTCATCAAAATTATTTTCAAAAAAACTTAAATTAATTAAGTAGGTGTATTTCTTAGCCGATGAAGTTATGCGTGCTTAATTAATGAACTAGTTGTTTGTTATGCGTTCGATTTCACTTAAGTGCTTGGTAAGCCCCTAGAACAGTAGACACTTCATAGAGTTATACTTAACCAAAAATATGAGGTGTTACATGCGCGGAAAA
>NZ_JBRILT010000013.1:0-95003 GCF_052977065.1 Shewanella sp. 125m-1 | reverse complement strand
AAAACACTCGGATTTTGCCATCTTATAAAGATCGGTCAACCGATCAATAAACTGCTAAATGATCGGCATTACTCTAAATAGAGGCCTTTTTTAATGATTTCTTTAGCCTGCGCTATCATTGCTAATAGAGGTAACTACTTTTGCGCAGCTTTAAGCTGTTTAAGCCACACATCAAATTCAGCATCCATATCTGTTCCCCAACCCGCCAGCAATGCCTGGTAACGTGGGTAGTCACCTTTTCGAGTAAAGCCAAGCATGGTATCAACCTTATCTTTATGGTTCTCAATCATAAAGCGCACAGCTAAGTAACCCCAGCGATAAACTCTATCGGTGCCGCCATTTTGCTCGTAGCTTGTATTGAAGATCTCACTCAGGGTGTAGCTTTGTTCACTGCCAATTAAAGCCAGGGCTTTAGGGTTGTTATCACCAAGGGATATATACTCAGCGACACCTTCGCTCCACCAAACCGTGTGTGGGTAAAGCGGCGCAGGCTTAGGGCAATACTCTGGGCCACTGTGGGAGTCATGTAGTGAGAGGCAAAAATCGCCGTAGAGATTAAAACGACCATCGAGGTAATGCACATATTCATGTGCTAGATTCCAGACTTGGCCTTTTTTCTCATAGGCAACAAATTCAGCTTGGTTATCGCTCTTCCAAGGCAAGCCTTCTAAGTACATGCCACCGTTGTCGCTAGGCACGTCGAAGTGGTTAGTGACATGATCAACATAATCTTCCCTTGAGTGATAGACATTGGCACGCATGCTGTGATTGTTGTCATCGGCAACAGGTTTGTTTTGTGTGCCAAATAGTTTATGGAAGTTAGTTTCCTGTCTTACTAACAATTCGCACGCAGAGCTGATCTGATCTTTTGTTAAGGCTTGCGAGCGAATAACGATAGTATCACTACAGGCATGGTTTTGGTTTAACACGCTCTCTAGGCTAGCGTTTTCATCAGCTTGAACGACTGTAGGAAGTAGTGACATAAAAGCAAGGACGGGTAAGGCATGTTTATTTTTCATTGAGGCTTTCTCTGATTTATAGTTTTGCATACAATATTCACAAGTGTTTCATTTAGCTCTATTGATGTCAAACTGGGCTTTAATTCACATCAAATAGCGTTAAAATGCAATCAAATAATCAGTTACTTAAAAAGGATATGCCGTGTTAAAGCAATGGGATAATAATCATGATTACCACTCGTTTGCGAATACCGAACAGGTCAGAGTTAAGCATTTGTCGCTCTTACTCGATGTGGATTTTGATACTAAGCAATTAGCAGGGCAGGTCGAATTACAGCTAGATTACATTGACAAACAGACAAGCGAGCTATGGTTAGATACCCGTGATCTAACCATCGAAGGGATTTACTCTGACTCTCAACAAGCATTAGCATTTACCCTGGATAAGCAAGATGAGATCTTAGGGCAACGACTTAATATTCAACTTTCAGCAAGTGTAGCGAGTGTGGTTATCCATTACCGTACATCGCCGGGGGCGCAAGGCCTACAATGGTTAACGCCGCAACAAACCAGTGGCAAGACCTTACCGTTTTTATTTAGTCAGTCGCAACCCATTAACGCCCGTAGTTGGATCCCTTTGCAAGATACACCCAAAGCGAGAATCACCTTTGATGCGGTAATTAATGCGCCAAAAGGCATGCGAGCGGTGATGAGTGCAATGAATGATGCTAATGCGCCATTAACGGGGCAATTTAGTTTTACCATGGAAAAAGCGATGCCTACCCACCTGCTCGCTATTGCAGTTGGTGACTTAGCGTTTGGTGAATTAGGCCCTAGAACAGGTGTGTATGCTGAGCCTGAAGTGGTTGGCGCTGCGGTAGCAGAGTTTGAAGACACGGAAAGTATGGTAGAGATTGCAGAGTCGCTGCTCGGGCCGTATCCGTGGGGTCGCTATGACATGATAGTGTTGCCGCCTAGCTTTCCATTTGGTGGCATGGAGAACCCTAGGCTGGCCTTTATGACCCCGACCTTGATTGCGGGTGATAAGAGTCTAGTCTCGACAGTTGCTCATGAGCTGGCGCATTCTTGGACCGGAAACCTTGTGAGTAATGCGACGTGGCGTGATCTTTGGTTAAATGAAGGCTTTACCACTTATTTTACTAATCGTATTGTTGAAGAGGTTTATGGTAAAGAGCTCGCTGAGCTTGAAGTGGTACTCGAAAATGGTCGTCTGCAAGAGGCGATTTCTACGACAGCAATAAAAGCGCAGACACTACCTGCAAATATGCAGCAGCAAGATCCTAATGAAGCTTTTAATCGATTTACCTACGATAAAGCCTCGATGTTTGTTCATGATCTTGAAAAGCGTCTTGGGCGAACAGCGTTTGATGCATTTTTATATGATTACGTGCAAGCCTTTGCATTTGAAGCGATCACTACCGAAACCTTTGTTGAGTATGCTAAGCAAACGTTGTTAAAAACTCACGCCGATAAGATCAGTGAAGCTGAGATGATGGAGTGGATTTATGGTGAAGGCATGCCAAGCTGGTTTGTTGAGCCAAAATCAACCAGCTTAGATAAGGTGACCATGGCGCTACGTGCCTTTGATGATGGCGCTAGTGCCTCTAGCCTGATGACTGAGGGCTGGCGCGTGCATCATTGGCAGTACTTCTTAACCAACTTACCGCAGCAATTGTCCCATGACGCCTTGGCCGATTTAGATAATACCTTTGGTCTAACACAGACAACCAATGCAGAGATCGCCTGTGATTGGTTTAGAGTCGCTATTCGTAACCGCTATGAGCAGGTGCTCGATGCGGTGAGCGCATACCTTATCAAAATTGGTCGAGGCAAGTTTGTGAAACCACTTTACGCAGAGCTCATTAAGGCTGGGTTTGAGAGTCAAGTACAGCAAATATATGCTAAAGCACGAGATGGCTATCACCCTTCGATTGCGGTGATGTTAGATCAACTACTGAAACGTAAGTAAAAAAGCAAAAAAAATGGCAACCTAATCAGGTTGCCATAACAATATCTAAGTAGAAATAAACAGCTCTTGCGCTAGCTAACCGTTTATTTCCGAGGGCAAACCTAATTGGAATGCCAAGGGAATGATGATGAACAATGAAACTAAGGTTAAACCAATATCTAAAGTCTTAAAGACTTAAATATTCACTTAACGAGAATCGGTTCATATAGTCAGAGTCGATAAATCTGAGTTAGTTCCCCATAAGTTGCAATTTATCTGCATTTATTTTCCACCATCGAAATATTATTCACATAAGCTACTAATTTAAAAGGATAATTGAAACTCCGATTTCAAGCGCTAATTTAAAATTAAAAGCTAGATAGTGATTGACGTGATTGACGTGATTGAAGCTAATAGTTTGGTGTTAATTCTACTCAATCGTTTCAGCGGCTAGTGTTAAAGGCGAAGACTAATCAGGTTTTTCTGTGACTGTTTTCAATGACGGTATTGCGAGGATTAACTTGCAGTGTTAGGCCATGACCGGCATATTACTCTGCGAACCTATTGAACAAATATATCCCCAAAAGGCATTAAGAAAAGGCGTTAAGAAAAAAGTATTTTGAAAAAGGGATTAAAACAGAGTGACTATAAAGAGATGCATTATTAGAAAAGAGATTCACTTTTAGAGGCTAGAGGCACTTTATGGCGTTGAGTACTCGGGTTTCACCCAAGTTGCAGGCAAAAAAATGGCAACCTAAACAGGTTGCCATAACAATATCTAAGTAGAAATAAACAGCTTATGCGCTAGCTAACCGTTTATCTCCGAGGGCAAACCTAATCGGAATGCCAAGGGAATGATGATGAACAATGAAACTAAGGTTAAACCAACATCTAAATCCTTGAAGACTTAAATATTCACTTAACGAGAATCGGTTCATATAATCAGAGTCGATAAATCTGAGTTAGTTCCTCATAAGTTGCAATTTGTCTGAATTTATTTTCCCGCGCGCGCATAATTTTTAATTAAATCGCTGATTTTATGATGTTAATTAAAGATAAGGATTAGGTGCCGATTGAGCTTACTCAATCGTTTTAGCGGCTATTGTCAAAGACTTTTTAAAGGTAAATGTTAAAGACTAAGACTCATCAGGTTTTCTTTGTGACGGTTTTCAATGACGGTGTTGTGGGGAATAACTAGCAGTGCTAAGCCATGAGATAGATTATTCTTAAGAGAAGGATTATGCACTGAGGCGCTGATAAGCGGCTAGAGTAGTCGATCGCTTTCCTATACTGATTGGTATGATTGCGGGGTGGATTTCTTCAAGTTGCAGATAAAAAAATGGCAACCTAAGCAGGTTGCCATAACAATATCTAAGTAGAAATAAACAACTTATGCGCTAGCTAACCGTTTATCTCCAAGGGCAAACCTAATGGGAATGCCAAGGGAATGATGATGAACAATGAAACTAAGGTTAAGCCAACATCTAAAGCCTCAAGACTTAAATATTCACTTAACGAGAATCGGTTCATATAGTCAGAGTGTGAAATTTTAGATTAGTTCAGTTGGGTTTCAAATATTTTCAAAAATATTTTCAAAACAGCCAATGACGAGCAAAAAAAAGGGCAACCCAAGGGGTTGCCTGATTGATCTACATTGAGATCAAGGGGGCTGCGCTAGAAGCCCCAGGGAGAATGATGAACATGAAAAACTCAATGCTCAAAAAGTTAGAGGCGAGTATTTCGCTAAAGTTCAAAAAATAACGTGTAATATTTAATCTTTTTTTAAGATTATTCTAAGCTGCTAATTTTAAGAGCTAATTTTAAGAGCTAATTTTAAGAGCTACAGTAGTTTTAAAATATCAGCTTCAATCGCCATCGGTTTAGTGGTTGGTGCGAAGCGTTGGGTTACTTTGCCCTGTTTATCGACTAGAAATTTAGTGAAGTTCCATTTTACTCTTTCAGAGCCGAGTAAGCCTTTAGCGGAATGCTTTAAATACGCATAGAGAGGTGACGTGTTAGTGCCATTGACTTCAATTTTTTCAAATAGTGGAAACGTCACGCCAAAATTTAATTCACAAAATGAGCTAATGGTTTGGCTATCCCCTTTCTCTTGCTCACCAAACTGGTTGCAGGGAAACCCGAGTATGACAAGCCCCTGCGATTGAAGTTTCTGGTACAAAGCCTCAAGCTCTCTATATTGAGGGGTAAAACCGCACTCGCTGGCAGTATTGACGATCAAGACGACTTTGTCTTTAAAGTCCGCCAGTGAAACCGTTTTCCCCTGAATATCCTTAACTGCAAAATCATAAATTGAACTTGTCATCATTTTCTCCTTGTGTCGTTAGTCATACTCTATCGACATTTTTTACTTTTGTGCAATGAGTTTGATGGAAGATGAACAACTCGCTGCTGATTGTTACCCTTGAAGTAAGCAATAAAATGAGAGTGAAAGGGCGCTATGAGCGCCCTTTATCGTGGTTATTTAATCGCTGTACTAAAGTGGGACTTAAGGTGTTACAGGGGCAAATGACTCGGGAAAGTTGCGTTCCGTCGTTTCGCCAGCGGTCACAGTGACAGCTTGCTCTGCTGAGTCAATAAAGAATGGCAGGCTACCATCATCAGGTTCACGCACATTAGACTCTTCTGGATCATCGTTTTGTGCTAGGCAGGTGTACCCAAGACTATAGGTATCGGCGACCACAAAGCCAAATTCGTATTCATAACCAGTGACATTATCGCTGCCATCTAGGATAGGGTTAACTCTCGCTGATGTGATGGGGGCGACCTGAGTTAAAATATTTGGACCGGTTCTAAAATCTGCCATCTGATCCAGCTCTGTTTCACTTGGGTACAGGTATACCGCAGGGCTAAACACTGAGCCTCCAGCGCTAGTTTCACAGTTGGTCATGGTTTGTTGGCTGATCTGACCTTGAATAGCACCAACCTCAGATGCATTAACGAGCTGCACTGAAGTGGGTTTTAGTGTCCAATATTCTTTATTGCCATGTGGCGCTTGAAGGCCTTTAGCGAGGTTGAACTCAGCCACAAAGTTATTGTTACCCGCTGCGATAGTAAATGATTTATTGAAGAAGAGGCGACCCGTGTTTTCTTCCTCGGCGCCAATACCGCCACAAGAACCATTACTGTTGGTGACTAAGCCTTCAATGTCACCACCAACAAACTCACCATTTTCATTTTCAGTTGCGCCACTAAGTACGTAGGAACTGTCATCGCTAGAGATGGTGTTATTCTCCATGTAAATACACATCTGGTATTCACCTACAGGAACGGACTGGCCACTGACTAGAGTTTCAACGGCTTGCCCCTGAAAACTTAACAGATCGACGTGCTGTAGCCCGTCATCATCCGTGGAAACATCGAATTAGATCGCACCGTCACTGTTTTTTAACACAACTTGCTTAAAAGCCACGTTAACAATGTTTGCGTCTGCTGGATTGTCTGACACCCCAAGGCTAAATATGCCTTGATCTGGCACTGGGTTGCTAGCGTCACCGTCGGAGCCACAAGCTGATAATATCAAGCCCATGGTGATAGCCATTGCGAGAGGGGATAATGTTAACTGTTTCATCTGTACTCCAAAGCATTTATTTCTAATAACTTAGTATAGTTGTTGCCTAATATTATCGCGTTTTTTAAATTCAACTAGACTTGTTTCAATCCTAAGCTGGTAAAGGCTTTGAGGATGAATAATCGATAAAGCGGGGCTTAAATTATCACATTAAGAAAACGAGATTAGCCTTTTTCAGTAAAAGATTTCTGTAGTGCTAGCGCTTTCGCTAACATAAAGAATTAACAGGCAAAATTAACATTTCTTGATTTGTTACATCTGGATGCGGATGTGTTACTTAAGTTTTGCTTGTTGCCTATTGGTTTGATTTGTGTTGACGCTCATTTAAAAGCAAGGTTTCAGACAAGGTTTATATAAAAAAGCGCTAATCCTTTGTGTATGCTTGCCGAAAGTTTACAAGTTTCGGGATCATAAATGACAGCTAAAACCTTAATGGCAACACTTTTACTGAGTGCTTTGTCTATCAATGCCTATGCGACAGACTTTACCTTTGGGCTTAATGACGACATGTTGTCGACCGAGCTGAAGTTTAATGTCAATAAAGATGTTAATGCATCTGTTGAATATATCTATGCTGATACGGGCGGGCAAATGTTGTCTGGTGCGATGCATATTGAACATGACGCTGGGATCCACCAATTTGAGTTAGGCGCCAAGTTTTCTCAAGTGTGGTCGAAGCGCAGCAGTAATGGCAATTTTGTCGGGATAGGCGGGCGTTATGCCATGCACCTAGGCTCAAATGTGTCTCTTCATGGTTCGGGCTACTATTCTCCTTCGGTATTATCATTTGGCGATATCGATGGATCCTGGCAGTTAGATGGTAAGGTGCAATATGCACTTAACCCTGCGTTAGCCCTATTTGCGGGTTATAGAAATATTCGTCTGCAGTATGATAATGCATCAAATTCGACGCTAGATTCGGGCTTCTATATTGGAGCAAAAGCATCGTTCTAAAGAACGGCTTACTCTCGATTTTATGAGATGTTAACCCTGCTTAGGCTGGCCATGAGCGAGCCTAAGCGATTCTAATATAAATCAATACCATACCAATACCATACCAATACCATATCAATACCATATCAAGACTGCCTCAAGACCAGAGCAGATAAACTTCTTACTTTCCTATTGCGCATCGGGCCAATTTCATTTGTATCAATCAGTTATGCTTTTTTGGAGCTAGAGTTTTCCTCGTTATAACTTACTCCATTCTTGGCTGCACAAAGCTGTGCATTCAAACCGCGTATGCCTCTTTGTGAGCAGCGCTCAAAACTTCAACCTTAAGTGAAATAGGCGAGCGTGAGCCAGTTAATTGAATTGCTGCTTATTTGTTGTTTATGTAAACTGTTGTCACACTTTGTTGCTTAAGTGCGAGTTAACGCATCCTTCGACCGATATAAAACTGATAGGTTACTTGGTTAATGCCAATAAAAATATTAATGCGACTTCTGCTGTTACTGTCAGTATTTGGATTGAGTGATGTGAGTTATGCTCAGCAAGAAGCCATGCTCGAACAGACCATAATTTTTAGTGCCGAAGCAGAAGATGAAGCGCCACAAGATTTTGAGCAGACTATCTCTTGGTTGGAAACAAAAAAAACACTCGGTAGCGTATCTCTTAATGGTGGTGACTACTGGATGGTGGCAGGTGTTATGGTTAACAGCTATGACACGCACTGGGTGGTTAATGTCAAAAATTCTATTATTGAGTCCGTCGATTATTGGTTAATCGGCGAGGACGGCTCAACTCAATATTTCAGCAGTGGTTATTATGCCCCTTACGAGTTCTTGTTTGATTACGCAAGAAGCGTAGAGATGAACATAGGTGTTAATTACTGGTTGGTTGCTCGAGTCAATAGTCGTTACTTCTCATCTCAGCCGAAACTGCAAGTTCAACAATACCAAGAACATAAGCACCAGTCAGATCTCTATGCCTTGTTTATTATTCTTTGTTTAGGTGGATTACTGTTTATTGCGCTATATAACGGGATCATTTTTGTGTCTATTCGTGATAAAGCATTTCTTTATTATGCTTGTTACGTTTTATGTTATTTGGTTGGCTGGGCGCTCACTTTTCATCTACCTGCACACCTGTTTGATTTTCATGGCTTGGAGTTACACCACCTGTTTTTTATTAGCTTACCAATATTTAATATATTATTTTACATACACTTTTTGCAGCTTGCTGAGTTGTCACCGAAACTATGGCGTCTAAGCTTAGGGCTAATGTGGTTATGTATTATAGCCCTGCCAACGAGTATATACCTGGTCTCTTATACGGCGATAATCGCTTCAGTATTGATCATGTTATGGATAGGGTTGGCGATGGTTTGTGGTAATGTCTGTCTATTAAAAGGGTTTCCCCCAGCGCGATATTTCTTGTTAGCCTTTACTTGTTTGCTGTTACCGGCAGTACTTATCTTGCCGGGAAATATGGGGCTGACACCTGATTTTTTTGATAACGCAGAACTGGCTACTTTAGTGGGAGGTACTGCCGATGCGTTGTTATTATCATTTGCGTTAGCCTATAAAATTCGTCTGCTGTCCGAAGAGAAAGAGCGCCACATCGAAACATTAGAAGTCGCTAGGAAAAATGCCCGCACCGATAAGCTCACAGGATTACCGAATCGTTTTGCATTTGATGAAGGTATGCAGAGGGGGATCCCTTTTGGTGCTCAAGCATCGAATCAATTATGTTTGGTTTTAGTGTCGTTAGAGGGGGTGACGCTACTCACTCGAAAGCTGGGTCATAATGAGGTCGATAAGGTTATTTGTGGTGTGGCTGATTATCTCCGTCAGGCTTATGACGACACCGACACCGACACCGACACCGACACCGACAGTAAGTTAATCGATACCTATCGCATAGCAGACAATAGTTTCGTTATTGTGTGTGAGGCTGAGTTGTTGCAAAAGATACAGCAGCGAGTTTCACGGATCCAATCTGGTTATTTAATCGAACATTATAGTGATATGAGTATCCATCTTGGTGTTAGCTTAAATACGGATGTGAATGATAGCAGTCAATGGCTAAGGCAAGCTGAGCAGCGTTTATACAAAGATCAAAGTGTTAAGCGCCGAGAACGTTATGCACAAAGCTTAAGTCAAATATAGGCTGAGTGTTACGCCTTACAATTAGACGTTTACAGCTCTTAATCAATCGTTAGAGAGAAAGAGCCTGTAAACTTAGTTTTAGTTGGCTTCTTTAAACTAATTCATTGCCGTTATAAGGTGAAAACTCAGTATCATTATCAACGCGTTTAGAGTTGTTTCTCTGTTCTCGTCGACGCTGCTTTTTACGCTTACTCTTGCTGATTTCATCTAAATCTGGACCAAAATCATCATCCCAGTCATTGTCTTGAACAAAATCGTATGTATTTCTCATGCTCTAAATTCCAGTCTTAATTAACCTTGTTTTAAGCGGGCTGTGATTATGGCAAGCCAGCCTAGTTTCTGTTTGATTTTAGCGAATTAAAGTGACAAGTAAATGACGAAATACAGGTGAGAATATTGCTCGAAAAAAAACGCCATACAAGAGATGGCGTTTTTATTGAAACATCTGGATTGAAAATGTCTTTGAAGGCAAAGAGCCCCGCTAACGACGGTTATCGTTTGGACATTTTTGCAACGAACATGCCGTCAGTGTCGGCCTCTTGAGGCCAGATAGTCAGCATGTTGACTTGCTCACCGGTGAATGGGTGAGTCAATGTTTGTAATTCAAACTCAGGGTTAGATTGCAAAAAGGCATTGACCACTTGCTCGTTTTCAATCGGCGAGAGCGAGCAGGTTGCATACACGAGTTGTCCTTGCGGCTTAACGGCCTTAGCACTGCGACTTAATATATCTAATTGCAGGGTGTGCTTATCTGTCACCACGCTTGCATCATCGAGCCAACGCATATCTGGGTTACGTCGCCATGTGCCTGTGCAGCTGCAAGGCGCGTCGACTAAGACACCATCGAAAGACTCGGCTTGTACTGGCAGTGCTTCACTCTTCCACGGAGCAATACTTATAGCGTTAAAACCTGCACGTTTAGCACGTTTGGTTAATTCCTCTAACGGCTTTCGACGAATATCTGATGAGACGATGCTACCGCGAGCCTCATGGTCCTGCTTAAGCATTAATGAGCGTAGTTGTAGTGACTTGCCACCGGCACCGCTACAGGTATCCCACCACTTTTCATCAGCTTTAGGGTTACAAATTCGGCCAATGACTTGTGAACCTAGATCTTGGATCTCTAGTTCACCGCGTTGATAGGCGCCAATAGCATTGAGGTTAATGCTCTTATGTCCAAGGCTTACTGCATCATCAAAGTATTCACTGGCGATAGCGGTAACGTCATCGGTAGCAAGTGACTCGATAAGTTGCTGTTGGGTTAGTGTTTGCGCGCGAGCCCAAATTGGCGGGCGAGTGCACATAGCCTCTACAATTGCGAGTTGTTTTGTGGGATCAGTTTGAGCGACTTGCCAAAACCATTGAGGTAATAGTTGTTGCTCATTAATGCTGTCATCATTGAGCTGCTGTCTTACTCGTTGGCACTTTTCACCGATACTTGGGAACAATTGCTCTGTGGCACTTAAGTTAAATTGCTCTGACTGATTGGCAAATTCACGCCAGGCATCGCTAAACTGAGTCCATTTATGAGCCTCTAACTCCGCCACTATTGCTAAGCAGGCAAACCAGCTAGGATCTTGTTGCTCGCTAGTGTGGATCTGCTTGAGCCAACCCCACCATCGAAACAGTGCGAATAGGCTTTCTCGAATGACACGTCTATCTTTAGAACCGTGTTTCTTGTTGGTTCTGAAGTACTCTCCAACAATGCGGTCGGCGGGCAGTTTTTCATGCATCACACTTAAAAAGAGCTGATGTATGGTATTGCTATAGCTTAACGCTCGTTTTTGCGCCGGAGATTGTGCTTGGAAAGCATCTTGAGGAGATGATGACGGTTCTATCATTAGAGTGTGCCTGAAGTAGCCTGTATTGGGCTGGAAATAAAAACTGGCGCAATTGTAGCAGAGATTGTTGCTGAGTGTAGAGGCGCTTAATAGAAACGCCTCATGGTATTTGCTAATGAACTGAGAAAGTAGCTAATAGTAACAGACTCAACCCGGTGCGACTTGAATGTGTGACGAGCCACCGCTATCGATACTGAGGTTATTGACTCTAATGATTCGCTTATTCGTTTAGTAATCTAAATCTAATGCGAAGCACAAATAGCGCATCAACTGCTGACAAGAGACAAACTCACTCGCACATTGTTCAACAAAGTCAGGTGCGCACACTTGCTCGATAGTTAGCGGCTTTATTGCGATAAAATCTTTTCGCTTTAGCTCATCAAGCAAAGGATGATTTTTATCATAACCTTTCGGTGGTCGAATAAGTTGGCTGCCTTGCATTTCAAAGTCATAGTGAGTGAATTCCCGCAGTGCTTTTTTGTAGCCGTTGGGGTTTTCATCAATGCAACTGCGAATAGCGTTTAGGGCTGGTGATTGTGGCTGCCAAATTCCAGCCCCGATAAAACAGCTATCGTTGGCTAGATGAAGGTATAAACCGGGGGCATGCACATCTTTGGCTTGAAAATGCCTAAACTGGATGCCGACATTGGTTTTGTAGGGGGTTTTATCTTTACTAAAACGACTGTCTCGTTGCGGTCGCATCATGCTGCCACCCACCTTTTTCGGGACTGCGGTTAATCTGGGTGAAAGTGCGAGTATATGTGGCTGCATCATTTCGATAAATGTTAGCGCAGGTGTACGTACATTATCCTCATAGCGAGCTTGATTCGCCTTAAACCATTCTCGATCGTTATTGACTGAAAGCTCGTTTAAAAAATCAAAACACTCAGGAGTAAATACGCTCATTCGAAAACACAACCTTGGTTGATGGGGGAAAGATGAAGCTGTTAAATAATACCAGTCAGAATAAATACTAACTTAGTCAATGTACTTGTTGCTACTCATTCAAGGGCGATAGCTGTTAAAATGTGGCTGATTAAATCTGGCCTGTACTTGATCTCAAGCCTTGGGCCTAGCGACATGGCATATTGCCTGTCATAGCTCAATCATTAAATCGGTCATCTATAAAGAACAAATTAGGAGCAGTAATGAAAGTTTGGGTCGATGCAGACGCGTGTCCGGGTGTAATTAAAGAGATGTTATTTAGAGTGGCAGACAGAGCCAAAGTAGAAGTAACGCTGGTGGCTAACCATTGGATGCGTATACCGCCATCTCCCTATATCAACCTTGTTACTGTTTCTTCAGGCTTTGATGTGGCCGATGATGAAATCGTCAAACTGTTAACCGCAGGTGATTTAGTGATCACAGCAGATATTCCACTGGCGTCAGAAGTTATCGACAAAGGCGGTGTGGCACTCAACCCTCGCGGCGAGCTCTATACCGAGCAAAACATCAAATCAATTTTAAATATGCGTGATTTTATGGACACTATGCGTGCCAGTGGCGTTCAAACGGGTGGGCCAGCTGCGATAGGTGCGAGTGATAAGCAAGCATTCGGTAATCAGTTAGATCGGTTTATTACCAAACATCATAAGCCCTAACGTCTAAATGACTAAATGACTAAATGACTAAGTGACTAAGTGATAGTAGCGGCAAACGAATGCTAGAGATGTTTAATAATATTTGAAAGTGTGAAAGGAGAGCAAATAGCTCTCCTTTTTTAGTTTTTAGCCCTAATGCTTTTTTAGGAGATGATTTTTTGTAGAGGCAGCGAATCACTTTTTATCAGTCGTATTTTGTCGATTTTATGTTAGATAAGAAAACTGTCCAGGCGAGCTGATTAGCTTTTACTATAATGTCAGTAATCGAAGTTGATAATAGTACGTGGATAGTTGTTCTGTGTATTAGCAATGAATGGCTTGAGGTACTTTTCATAGAGTAGGTAGCAAAATGACCGAAATTAAAATCCGCCAAATAGGTACCGATCTAGGCTTAATATTACCGGCTGAAGTCGTGGAGCAATTGAACATCGGAGCTGGTGATAGCATTAGGCTCGAAACATTACCACATGGTTGCTATAGATTAGTCAAGATTGAGGAGCAACTCGCTGAGCAAATTACCTTAATTGAAAGCTATATGCATGAAGAAGATGCTTAATGGCGATTCATCAATGCTTAGAGGCTTAATAAGTACGCCATCTAATGGGGAAGCCCTGAAGCCCATTAATCATTGAGATAATTCCAATGATTAATTGAAAACGGCTTTCTTGAATGATACCAATCAGTATAAAGATGTGATCGCTTTGCGAGAGTGCAGCGTTTCTGGGCAAGAATATTAATTACTCCTCGGTAACGGCTCCTGCATTACTCTGCCTCACATAACCATAACCATAACCATAACCATAACCATAACCATAACTATAACTATATAAGGCAGCATTAACGACATTTACGCAACTGACCTCCACGCTCTGAAGCGTTCCTGCGTTTTAAAGGCATTTTCCCTGTCCCACAGTCACACAGTCCCTGTGGATTAAGTGTCTTAATGTATGTCAGAGATATACAAGTTCATGCTGCTCGCCACGAGCATAGTTAATCTAGATTTAAGCTCGTACACATCAGAAGTGCTTAATATCGCCTTGTAGGCGTATTTTGGGCTGCTTACTTCTTCGTTGCATGGCGGGGCAAAAAAGGACGAGCATTTCACATTCATTTGCCTTGAATTAGTGTGCTAAAACACTCTGAGTCGATCACTTCTTTATACTGTTCGGTTTAAGCCTAGTTAGAAAATACTGAAGTGAGTCTTGTTAATTAGATGAGTCCATACCAGCTGTTGATAGAAAATATTCTAATTACTAGCTGTTTAGTTGGTTGTAAATTAAGCTGTATCTTTGGTCTGTATGGTTGCCTTAAGGTTATTTCAAGGTTTCCTTTTTAGATGAAAAAACCACTCTTGGTTTCAGCGGTGTTATTTGTTGCTGCGTTTTTAACTTAATGTGGTTTTTCATATTAAAGTCAGGTCATTATTTTTGATTTTTTTTCAATTGTGTATTGCAGACTGTCTAACTATCTTCTATGTTGATTAGGTCAGCTGTGCATCACCAGCGAGTAGGAAATTTTATTTAATTCAATGGAGTAAAATACAATGCCTCTTCATGCAAAAGATTCTGTGCGAGACGACCTTCTCGATGATATTTTCTCATCGACAGATTTAGCATTATCTATGCCGAAATATAAGATGCCTGATCAGGAAAATAATCCTCGTCATGCATATCAAATTGTACACGATGAGCTAATGATGGACGGGAACTCTCGCCAGAATTTAGCAACATTTTGTCAAACCTGGGTTGAAGATGAAGTCCATCAATTGATGGATGAATGTATCGATAAGAATATGATCGATAAAGATGAATACCCTCAAACAGCAGAACTTGAAGCCCGCTGTGTGCATATGCTCGCAGATCTATGGAATTCACCGGATGCGGAAAATACTTTAGGTTGCTCGACTACCGGTTCAAGCGAAGCGGCGATGTTAGGCGGTATGGCGCTTAAGTGGGCCTGGCGCAAGAAAATGAAAGCCTTGGGTAAGCCGACTGATAAACCCAATATGGTTTGTGGCCCGGTGCAAGTGTGTTGGCATAAGTTTGCTCGATATTGGGATATTGAATTACGTGAGATCCCGATGGAAGGCGATCGCTTAATTATGAATGCTGAAGAAGTGATTAAGCGATGCGATGAAAATACCATCGGTGTTATTCCCACTTTAGGCGTCACCTTCACCTGTCAATATGAACCAGTAAAAGCGGTGCATGAAGCACTCGATAAACTCCAGCAAGATACCGGTCTTGATATTCCTATTCATGTAGATGCTGCTAGTGGTGGATTTTTAGCGCCATTTTGTCAACCGGATCTCGAATGGGACTTTAAACTTCCACGCGTTAAGTCAATTAATGCATCAGGGCATAAATTTGGCTTGAGCCCTCTAGGTGTAGGTTGGGTTATTTGGCGAGATGCTTCAGCATTAGATCAAGACCTAATTTTTAACGTGAATTATTTGGGCGGTAACATGCCGACCTTCGCGCTAAACTTCTCTCGCCCTGGTGGGCAGATCGTGGCTCAATACTATAATTTCTTACGCTTAGGTAAAGAAGGCTACAGAAAGATCCATCAGTCTTGTTATGACACAGCTCAATACCTGTCGAGTGAGATTGAAAAGTTGGGTATGTTCGAAATTATCTATGATGGTCATGGCGGGATCCCTGCGATGAGTTGGTCATTAAAAGAGGGGGTTGACCCTGGATTCAACTTATTTGATCTCTCGGATCGTATTCGCTCTAGAGGTTGGCAGATAGCGGCGTATGCTATGCCACCGAAAAGAGAAGACCTTGTCATTATGCGTATTTTGGTTCGTCATGGCTTTAGCCGCGACCAAGCAGACTTGCTCGTAGTAGACTTAAAGCATTGTGTTGAGTTCTTTGCTAAGCATCCTATTTCTCATAATAGTGATTCTGAAGAGTCATCCGGCTTTAATCACGGTTAACTAATTTGAAGGCCATCTACCAAGATGGCCTTTTTTATACAGCTTAGTCCGCTCTATCGTGATGTACCTTTCTGAACGATTAATTCTTTATTAGTTATTTCGCCGATAACCCCCTTCGTATTCTATTCTATCATTTTTATTTTTTGGTTATTAATAGCTTTGAGATCAGCTGCTGCGCCGACTCCTTTGCGACAGGCTTGGTTCTTGGCAAGGAATATTGTTTTATCTCGTGATTTCCGAACAGGTAACTCACTCCTATTACGTCATACCCGCCAAATATTAGACAAAGTCGTTTCACTACTTTGATCACAAATCCCTTTTTTACAGATCGTAGCTGTTGATTATTCAGTTTATTAAGCATACCCTTAGCATAAGTTTGAACTAAAGTTTGGTATCCAAACAAATGTTTGTTTGGCCGTGTTGACGGGATAATAACAATGACAGAACGCGAACTCGAGATACTAGCACTACTTAAACAAGATCCTTTGATCCCGCAGCAAAACATTGCCGATCAATTAGGGATTAGTCGCTCTGCTGTAGCCGGGCACATCATGAATTTAACCCATAAAGGTGTGATAAAAGGTAAAGGGTATATTCTTGCTGAATCACGCTACGCCATCGTTATCGGTGGTGCCAATATGGACATTCTTGGGCGCCCTCTACATACCCTACAGGTAGGCGACTCTAATCCTGGTAGCGTAACTTGCTCACCGGGTGGGGTAGGCCGAAATATCGCAGAAAACTTAGCTAGATTAGGCTCTGATACTCACCTTATTAGTGCGTTAGGAAAAGACACTTATGGTCAGATGATCATGAGTCAGTGTCAGCAAGCCGGCATTGATATGAAAGGCTGTATTCATCTGGATGAATTTGCCACATCAACTTACCTTTCAGTGCTAGATGGTGACAGCGATATGCATGTTGCGATCAATGACATGGCTATTTTAGACAGGCTAAGCGTAGCTGTGCTAAAGACTCACGAAGAAGTGTTAAGACGAGCAGAGCTGATTATTGTCGATGCCAACCTTTCGGCAGAGTCTTTGGAATATATTTTAAGTAACTTCTCCGACAGACCTATTTTTGTTGATACCGTTTCTTGTGCAAAGGCCAAGAAATTAGCGCCATTCTTAAGCTCCATTCACACCCTCAAACCAAACCTTAAAGAAGCCGAGCAACTTTCTGGAATTAGTATTAAGAGTCATGATGAATTACCTCAATTAGCTAATTGGTTCCACAGCCAAGGCGTGAAACGCATTTTCTTAAGTCTAGGCGCAGATGGCGTGTTTTATAGCGATGAGGGCATACAAGCCTTAGTCCCTGCTATGACGGTGTCTATGGTCAACGCAAATGGCGCGGGAGATGCTTTCCTCGCGGGGTTAGCCCATGGCTGGATCCAAGAGTGGGACACTGAAGAATCTACACAATTTGCTATGGGAGCCGCGGTTGTCGCGTTATCTCACTTAGCCACTATAAACCCTAATATGTCAGAAATTTCCGTTAAGCGCGTTATCAAGGAGTCGTTATGTTAGAGCAGTACCTAGATATTAATCCAGAAGTTGCAGCCGCATTAGCAGCAGGTAAGCCAGTCGTTGCATTAGAGTCGACCATTATTTCTCACGGCATGCCTTACCCGCAAAACGTAGAAACGGCGCTTAAAGTAGAGCAGATTATTCGTGATAACGGTGCCGTACCCGCAACTATCGCTATTTTAAAGGGTCGCTTGAAAGTGGGTATGACTCATGAAGAGATCGAATACCTAGGTAAAGCCGGCTTAGATGTGATTAAAACAAGCCGTCGTGACATTCCATTTATTGTTGCTAAGCAAGTTGATGGTGCAACGACTGTCGCATCGACGATGATCTTAGCTCAAATGGCAGGGATAAAAGTGTTCGCTACTGGTGGCATTGGTGGTGTACATCGTGGTGCACAACAAACGTTTGATATTTCTGCCGATCTTCAAGAGCTAGCCAGTACCGACGTAGCGGTAGTGTGCGCTGGTGCTAAGTCTATTTTGGATATCGGTTTAACCCTTGAATACCTAGAGACTCAAGGTGTACCTGTTGTTGGTTATCAAACCAGTACTTTGCCCGCTTTCTATACCCGTGAAAGTGAGTTCGGTGTTGATTACCAGCTAGATACCCCTGCGCAAATTGCAGCAGCAATGAAAGCTAAATGGGATATGGACCTAAAGGGCGGTTTGGTTATCGCTAACCCAATTCCAGAAGCACACCAGCTAGACCGAGCTATGATTGACCAGGTGATTGCAGATGCTGTTGCTGAAATGGACAGTAAAGGTATTTTTGGTAAGGCTTCAACGCCATTCCTACTGGCTAAAGTGGCAGAAACCACAAAAGGCGTCAGCTTAGCGGCTAACATTGAACTTGTGTTTAATAACGCAAAACTAGCGGCTAGCATTGCGGTTGAATACGCGAAGTAAACTGTTTTTGAAAGTAAAAATAAAAAAGGGGGAGCTAATTAGCTCCCCCTTTTTTGCTACAAAAATATTAGTTCTGTAGGATAGTTGCCGTGTTACCGAATCCACCCGTTTGAGTGATAGATGCTGTATCACCTGTACCATACTGAGTAATCGTTGCAGTATTATGTGCAGCAATATCACCAAAACCGTCTTGGGTGATATTAGCTAGGTTGCCATCACCTTGCTGATCGATATACGCATCGTTATATTCACCGCCAAGTTGGTTAACGAAAGCTTCGTTATCAGCGCCTGTTTGGTCTATGTCGGCCATACCAAATTCACCGTATTGTTGAACGCTAGCGACGTTTAACGTGCTGGTTTGCATAATATCCGCGTTGTTAGCTTCACCACTCTGAGTAACCGTCGCATCTAAATCAACACCTTCTTGGTTGATGAGTACTGAGCCACCAATAGTATCTGTTTGAGTCACTAAAGCCGTTAGTTCTGAGCCGTTTAGCTGGTTAACGGTAGTAAATGTACCGCTAACACCTGATTGTTCAACTGTAATGCTTGAATCCGCAGCTGCATTTTGTTGTGCAGTCACGTTTCCGCTAACACTCGCATTGAGTTGCTTTACTGTGACAACAGAGTTATCTGACTCGTTTACTTGGTCAATATCAACAATGTTGCTATCACCATTTTGCTCTACAGTAGCCATAGCTTCAAACGAAGTGTCTTGATTAATATTGACGTTGTTCGAGTTACCCGTTGTGGTAATTGTTGCTGATGCAGGCTCGTGCCAGCCAAAACCAAACTGACGAATAACCGTTGAATTGTCGTTGCCCGTTGCGCTGATAGAGGCTGCACTGTTATCTACGTGCTCTTGATTGACTGAGCCCATGTTACCTGTACCGTCTTGTGAAACGGTAACGTTAGAGGTGTAGGCGTGCTCTTGGAAAACAGTCATGCTGTTATTACTGCCATTTTGGCTAACAGAGGCTGTAGAGTCTGTCGTGTAATCAGTTTGAGTCACATTGATGGTGTTAGCTGTACCGTTAGACTGGCTTGCGGTAATGCTTGAGTTAGAGTCGCTCTCTTGCAATGTCGTAATGGTAGAGTTATCAGCCGTTGTTTGCGTCGCAATAACTGAGGCGTTGTTTGTTGTTTGAGTTGCAAATACTTTTGAATTTACAGAATCGGCTAATTGGTTAACGGTTGCAGTGTTATCGTTACCTGTTTGTGTTACGTCTGCCAATGCATCTGTAGATAGATCTTGATTGGTTGAAGCCGTATTGCGCTGACCACTTTGGCTAATTGTTGCGCCTGCTGGGTTATGAATACCAAAACCATGCTGACGAATATCAGCGCTGTTGGTGTCGCCTGTTTGGCTTACGTTTGCAGCGCTATCATTGACATGTAACTGATTAACTATCGCGCTATTGTTGTTACCGTCTTGGATAACATCAGCCGTGCTATTGAAGTTATGCTCCTGGTTTACTATCGCAGAATTTGGACCCAGGCCAGACTGAGTCACATTGACTGTTGAACCATCACCGTCACCCACTTGGCTCACTGTTGCAGTTTGAGCAGAACCCGACTGTGTCGTGTTAGTGGTATTGTTATCACCTTCTTGAGTGATTGTCGCTGTTTGGTTTGCACCAGACTGGAGTGCTGTAGCGGTATTACCGTTACCTACCTGGCTAGTATTAGCGAGCTGAGCTGCACCAGATTGAGTTGTAGATGCTGTGTTTGAGTTGCCATCTTGACTAATAGTTGCATTATTAGCTAGGGCTAACGCTGGATTTAGAGCGATTGCGACAGCGGCTGCAATAGGGAGTAGCTTTCTCATGAGTCATATCCTTAATTTGATTAATGTAAAAGTCCAGTTTTAAATTCTGTAGATCTGTGTTTTAGCGGCATTATGAGCTTTGTACTTGCCGATGAGTATGCAGGTCAGGAGTGTTTGTAGCGTCCAGCATTGGTATTAAAGCTGTGATTCTTAACTACTAATTTAGATTCGTAAGCTAGTATTTTTGTCTACTGCCTTTTGTTGGGGTTTCAGTGTTTTATCTAATTTTTTAGTGGGTTAACGTAATTATTGTTGGTGAGCATTTATTGGGTTTGCGCTTGCTGCTATCACTTTAGTCGTACTGGTATGATTAATATGTCATCAACAGGCGCTTACCTTGAGCTGCTCGTGAGGGGGAGACAAACAGTTGGCTCGTTACTGATATACATAGTGATATCAAGGGGTGAATAGATGTTGCAATTTGTTTATGATATCGCTACTCAGTCGTTAATTGTCGTTAATTGTCGTTAATTGTCGTTAATTGTCGTTGGTTCGATAAGGATTGGGCGTTAAGTGGGTATTAGGTGATATTAAAGATATGAAATCTTGGCTATTTACTGATACTTCTTTTTACTTTTGCTTAGGGATGAACTCATTGTCATGGAACCCCAGTTAATTGAAATTAAAGATTTTGTCTCTTTTACTTTAGCGATAATTGCTTTGTTTATTGGTAAAAGCATTATTTCTCGCTACGAATTGCTCAGGAAGTACAGTATTCCTGAACCCGTCGTTGGTGGCTTCGCCTGCGCTGCAATCGTGGGTATTCTCTATTATGCCTTTGATATTCAAATTGAGTTTAACTTGAGTGTTCGAGACACCTTACTCTTATACTTTTTTGCGGGTATTGGCTTAAAGGCAGATTTTGCGACCTTAATTAAGGGCGGCAAACCGTTACTTATTCTCATCGTTCTAGCCAGTGTTTTCATCTTCTTACAAAACTTCACCGGCGTAACCATTGCCTCCTTATTTGGCCTAGATCCAAAGGCTGGCTTGATGTCGGGTTCTATTTCATTGATTGGCGGAGTGGGAACCGCAATGGCTTGGACGCCAACCTTTGTTGAAGAGCTTGGGATTGTGAATGCCAGCGAGCTCGGTATAGCATCAAATACGTTAGGGCTTATATCTGCCTGTGTGATTGGTGGTCCAATTGCGGCATATTTGATGAAGCGACACAATGTGAAAGCCAATCCAGACTCAGATCTTGATATTGGTACCAGCCATCAAGCCGGCTCATCGCATATTAAGGTCGATTATTTTGGTGTGTTACGTGCTTGGTTATGGCTCAACGTTACACTAATTATTGGCTATTTTATTGATTTATCGCTGCAAGAAGCTGGCGTTAAGCTTCCGATGTTCGTTGCCTGTCTATTAGCCGGCATTATTATCGGTAATGTGGGCAGGGTTATTATCAACCGTAGAGCGGTCAAAGATAGAACCTATTTAGATGATGCTTCACAAGGCTTGTCACTTATTCAAGATATCTGCCTAGGTATGTTCTTAACCATGGCTTTGATGAGCCTTAAAATCTGGGAATTAGAAGGTAGCTTACTGTATATCTCGGTGGTTATGTCTGTGCAGGTATTCTTGTCAGTGATGTTTACCATTTTCGTGGTGTTCAGAATGATGGGTAAAGACTATGAGGCTGCGGTGATCTGCTCTGGTTTTGGTGGCGTCACACTTGGGTCGACAGCAACGGCGATTGTTAACATGACCGCGGTGACACAGCAATATGGTGCCGCCCACAGGGCCTTCATTATCGTACCGTTAGTCTGCGGCTTCTTTATCGATATTATCAATGCCATGATCATCAACTTGTTCGTCTATTTTTAAGTTTTATTCTTTTAAGCTTAAATCATTTTTAAATTGCCAAAGCGGCAGGTAGAAGGGAGCAAATGCTCCCTTTTTTTATTAGGTTGGGTGAACCTTTTACTCAGCTGCATCGTCTTTATTCAAACAGATAAAGGAGCCGTTTATCTGCATTCAACATGGAACGATTAAGTCGCGTTTGTTCAGAGCCTGAGAGCTGCTAAAGCAAGTGTTAGAGCCCGGCGGTTAGAAAAGACATCTAGAAAGAAGCGTTAGCACAAGAGACACAAATAGGAGCAAACTTATGGATATCGATGAGAAAATCCGCAAGCAATTACTAAAAGAATCTGAGCAGCTAAGTAGTCAACTTAAACGCGGCCCAAGCCTGTTTACTATGTTGGGCGATGCTTATAAGGGGCGTTTAGGCGGCTGGATGATATTAATGAGCATTATTGCCTTTGTGCTGAGCTTGCTTATGTTGTGGTCAGGCTATCAATTCTTTTTTGTCGTCGTCAGTTCGGTGGCGCTAATCAAGTGGGGGGTGACGTTGCTGTTGGCAAGTATGATGCAGATCGCGATTAAGATGTGGATCTATAACGAGATGAATCGTAATGCGACTGCACGAGAGATTAAAAGGCTTGAATTAGCGGTTGTGAAACTTCAAGGCGACAAAGAGTGATTACAGCGTGGATGGGTTAAAAGTCCACGCTTTTCTATATTAAACCAAAATGTACAATTGCTTATAAAAGCTCTGCCACGATACGCTTGAGCAAAAAGGTTTCTCGTTCAATCGACATACCTTTTTTAGGGCTGTTAGCCATGGTGTGCTCGTTATGGGCGATGGCCTGGTGAATATTTATCCACACTGGGGTCATACCATTTTGGATCTCATGGGCCTCTAATTTTGTTTCGCCAAGCTCGGCATGAATATCGCAAACAAAGCAGAACGATTCCATATGTACCACATCAAAACCATCTCTATTCCAGGGCCTAAACTCTTCATATAGGCCAAATTCACTGATGATCTCGATATGCTTCGCCCCAGTTTCCTCTTCTAATTCACGAATAAGTCCGCTTTGAATATCTTCACCGTCATCAACGCCACCACCTGGAATACTGTAGTCATGGTAGCGCTCGGTGTAGAGCATTAAGATCTCTTCGCCTTTAAGAATAACCCCTCGAGCCGCTTGACGGTGAAAGCTTTTAGTCGCAAGTTCATCTGTGGCAAGGTGGGCGATGTCGGCGTGAATGGTCGATTTTAACAGGCGCATGGGTCAGCTCAGCTCGTATTGGTTAAGGGGGACTAAATGAAAGATGCGGGATTATACCCTATAGCGACAAAGTGGGGGTAACCGGCTTACCGCTGCAAATGACGGGCTGTTTACCAGTTGCGTGCAGGGAAACTTATTGAGCGGTTAAGGCTCGATAGTCTGCAATAATCAGTTCAATCTCTGCTTTTTCATTTTGCTGCTCGATTGTTAAATTAGCCTTTTCTAAACCTAGAGCCATTCTGTGGTAATGCTTTAAGGTACTCTGTAAGTAAGCTTTATCTAGCTCACGGCTATGATCCCACATTATTGAGCCAACAGGGCTTATTGTTTCTTGGCTGCTGCTTGATAAATGCAAGATCTCGTAGAAACGCTTATTTTCTTGGATTAATTGCTCATGCACTAGGCCTAAACCGAGTTTCTGCATCTGTGCACGGACGGTATAAATATGGTGCACAGGGCAAAGGATAAACTCAAGTGAATGCTCTGGGTGGCGTGTAACAATTTGCTGCAGGAGTTCAACCGTCAGTTCGCCACCAACGCCAGCGATGATAATCAATTGACGCTGCTCTTTAGCGCCTAAATCGAGTTTAGCCACATCTAAGCAATGCACTTGCCAGCAGCTTTTAGGACTTGTTACAGGCGTTTGCTCTTCTTTGTTTGCATCGGGATAAAACCGCTGTAGTTTACTTTTCACCTCAGCCATCAAGCTTGGCACTACATCGACAAAGTGGATATGACTTGCCGCGCCTCGTTGTAGTAATGCCGCGCCTAACAAGCCATGATCGCAGCAGCAATCCCAAATCTGATCATAGTGGGTGTTAATCAGGCTGTTGATATATTGGAGGCGTTTGCTGAGCTTCAAAGGTATTCTCGATGACAGGGTAAAAGGCCGCTATGTTAAGGGCCATTATTTTAAAGGATGCTATTTTAAAGGATGTTATAGGTATGGAGTCAATAGCCATGCCGGCTATAGCATCTCTTTATTAGCAACCAAAGTGACACGTTGAGGCGATGCTGCATTGGACTCTAATGCTGATAGAGCATGCGCCAACATGGCATTCGCCACTTTTTCAGCCTCAATGGGGTGATATTGTCTCAGCGCGCCAATAAATAGCGGTGAGACTAAGCGAGATAATGACTTACCCAGATCTTCTAATACTCGTGTATTCGAACGCTCTCCTAAAAGCAGGCTTGGCTGAAATAACCATAATCGCTTAGGTGATGTGGGTTGTTGGTTTTTATTCAATAAGCTCGCAAGAGCCTCTTGGGTTTCGCCTTTGACGCGATTATAAAATGTTTTTGACTGGCTGTTTGCACCAAGGGCGGTCACGACATAGTTGTTACTGGCTTCGCACTTGGCAATAAAATCGATACAGGCTGTTTTATCCACGGCGATAAAGGCTTGTTGGCTACCAGCTTGCTTGATGGTGGTGCCGAGACAACAAAAGGCATGACCGACTGTAAATGGAAGCTCGAGAGAGGAAAGTTCATTAAGTTGGCATTGTAAAAATGTGACTTGAGTGTTTTGTGTTAATCGGTATTTTGGCTGATTTCTACCGAGTACTAAAATGTGCTCATAGCATCCTGAATCGATCAATTTTTGTAGCAGTAATTGGCCTATGAGTCCTGTGGCACCTATGATAGCAGCGTTCATTTTGGTAGTGTCGAGTTGAATATGAATAGCCTAAGTGTAGAGAGCGCGCAGAGGGAAGCAAATACTTTTTGCTGCCAAGGAAAATAGCGCGATTAACCGGATTGACCAAAAAGGCCTGTAATCACAGGCCTTTTATATTTTGATCTTGGCGACGCGTCTATTTATGTAATGCGGTCAGCTTAGCGATTTCAATAATCGTCTTGCTAGCTTGCTCCATCGACTCAAGACACAGGTATTCATGCTTGCCGTGGAAGTTATGCCCACCAGTAAATATATTTGGACAAGGCAAGCCCATATATGACAGGCGTGAGCCGTCTGTCCCACCACGAATCGGCTTAATAATGGGTTCTATGTTTAAGTTTTGCATCGCTTGTTTAGCGATATCGATAATATGTGGGTGGGGTAAAACTTGTTGTTTCATATTCAAGTAGGAGTCTTGAATATCTATGGTTAATTTACCGATAGCAAGCTCGGCATTATATTTTTCAACAACCTCAGCCAACCAGCGTTTTCTCTGCTCAAAAAGCGCAAAGTCGAAATCTCGAATGATATAAGTCAGTGTCGCTTTCTCGGTAACGCCTTCCATGCCAAGTAGGTGGAAGAAACCATCATAGTCTCGGCTGTATTCCGGTGTATCTTTTAGCGGCATTTTTGCGTGGAAACGCGCCGCAATAGTTTGGGCATTAACCATCACGCCATAGGCGGTACCGGGGTGACAGTTGTTTCCCGTGGCGGTGATTATTGCAGTGGCAGCGTTAAAGTTTTCATATTCAAGCTCGCCAACTTGACCACCGTCAACAGTGTAAGCCCACTGGGCACCAAAGCCCTCGACATCAAAATGATCGGCGCCGCGGCCAATCTCTTCGTCTGGGGTGAAGCAAAGTCTTATTTTACCGTGAGGGATCTCTGGGTGAGTTACAAGGTGGTGCAATGCACTGATGATCTCTGCGATGCCAGCTTTGTCGTCTCCGCCGAGTAAACTGTTGCCGTCGGTGGTGATAAGGGTTTGGCCGATATATTGCTTTAGACTGGTAAATTTCTCTGGCGACAGTACAGCCTCAAGGCCTAATTGAATCTCTTTGCCATCATATTTTTCAATGATTTGCGGCGATACATTCTCTCCGCTGTAGTCAGGAGCGGTATCTAAATGCGCAATAAATCCGATGCAAGGAGCGCCTTCTACGTTGCTAGGTACCGTTGCGGTTAAGTAGCCTTTGTCAGAGAGTTGCACATCGTCAAATCCAAGGCTAATAAGCTCTTGACGAAGATGTTGTGCAAAAACAAATTGGCTGTCTGTGCTAGGTACACTTTGGCTATTGCCGTCAGATTGAGTATTAAAACTGACGTAGCTTAAGAATCGCTCAAGTAGTTGCTGCTTCATAATCATGGTTTCTAAAATAGCAAAAAGTGACCAGAGTCTAACAAGGGCAATTGTGAATTCATTAGATATTGATCAAGTTTTTCCTAATGGGTGAATATTTCGTTATGGATAACCGCCACAATTGAGTGTCATTAACGCTATTTCAGTTATATTGTGGCACGGGCTTAGTGATTAGAGAAAAATGAGATGGATATAGGTTGGCTGCAGTTAGGCCTATTTATGTTAGTGCTAGTGATCCCTATCGCGATAGGTCGATATTTTCGTCTAGCGCTCACTTTTGATATGGCTTGGGCGGTGCTGCGTATGACTGCTCAGCTGGTGCTGGTGGGCTTGTATCTACAGTATTTATTTATACTCAATAATCTTTGGGTCAATTTAGCTTGGCTAATGGTGATGTTACTTGTGGGAGCGAGTGCGATTATCAGCAAAGCAAAGTTACCTAAGAAGTTACTCTACTTTCCGGTTTTATCAGGCTTAGCTTTGGGAATGTTCCCTGTACTGTGGTTGATGATGGTCTATCTATTATCGCCAGAGCCCCTTTATGCCGCGCAATTCTTAATTCCTACCGCAGGTATGTTGCTGGGTAACTGTTTAAGCGGCAATATTGTGGCGCTGCAGCGGTTGTTTGGAGCCTTTAATGATAGAAAGGCTGAATATCAAGGTGCATTGGCGCTGGGCGCTTTACCGAGTCAGGCAAGCTTGCCATTTGTGCAAATGGCGATGCAGCAATCTTTCGCACCGATCTTGGCCTCAATGGCAACCATGGGGTTAGTGACGCTGCCCGGCATGATGACGGGACAGATTTTAGGGGGAGTCGATCCGTTAATCGCCATCAAGTATCAGATAGTGATTTCAGTTGCGATTTTTGTCACCCTGTCAATATCGGTATCAACCACTCTTGTGCTGTGTATTCGAAGTGCTATTACCCATACTGGCCGAGTGAGAGTGAGTCTTTAGCTGGCTTAGCGGTAACGCAGCGCCACAGGGCTTATCACTATTACTATCAAAAACGTGGCGAGTAGATAAAAAATGGCTGCTCAACATCTTAAGTTGGCAGCCATTATTACTGATAGCTAGTACTGTTCTAAAAAGCGTACTGCTCGAAAAAGCATACTGCTCGAAAAAGCATACTATCCCCAAATAGCATATTTTCCGCAATAGAGCGCTCAGTGCTAAAGCACAAGCTCCATATCAAGTTCTATATCCGTACAACCTTTCTTGCAGCAAATACCTGAAACACTCTCTTCTTGCCCCCTAACTGGTAGCTTCATTTCAAGTGCTTGATTGCACACAGGGCACAGAACAGTGTTACCTTTAAATACTCTTTTAATAAGGTTTTTTTGTTCGATAAAAGATTTTGCTGTGGTGTCATTGATCACCGAGAAATCCATTTTTGCCATAGGAGTTATTTACCTTTGTATTCACTATTCACAATATTGATTGTGTCTTCTAACGCCGAGTATATCTAGGCTTTCAGAGGTAATAAAGCCCTACAGCCACGACAAATAGATATTCTGGTGCAAAACTAAAGATCTACATCAAGTTTCTTAATTGAGGCTATGGGGTTGTCTGAGTATAATGGTGCGCTAATTGTTATCGAAGAACGTGAATCTAAAAATCATGAGTGAAAATAAGCCAATTAATGCGCTCGATAAGGCTCCTGAGGAAGTAAAGCTCGCAGTCGATCTTATCTTTCTACTGGAGAATAACCAGATTGCTACTGACGTTGCATTGGCTGCGTTAGAGATTGTAAAAAAGGATCTACAAGCAAAACGAGTAAAATAAATATTAATTTAGATTTTTGCCTATTTAACACCTATTAACCATTTATCAGACTTAAGCCCTGCTATTACTGCTGCTGATAGATTTAAATTATGATGCGTTTTCCTCTTGACGGACCCAAGCATGACTATTTCGCTACTCGACCTTTTTGCACTATTTTGTTTTATAACTAGCTGGGTCGGCTATGCACTCTTTGCCAAACGCAAAGCTAAAAACACTAACTGTATTGCCCGCTGCTTGCATCAGCATCGTATTCACTGGATGTATGAGTTGCTAAAGCGAGAAGTGCGAGTTAGTGAAGCGGCGCTGCTGGCAAACCTTGAGCGCAATATCGCTTTTTTTGCCTCGACCACCATGTTTGTGCTCGCGGGTGTGTTAACCCTGTTTGCTCAGGCTGAGCGACTTGAGGCTGTTATAGCAACGATACCGTTTGCGGCCGCCCCAAATCATGCATTAGTTCAAGTCAAGCTAGGTATGCTGACCTTTATCTTTGTGTTGGCTTTTTTCGAATTTACTTGGTCAATGCGTCAATATGGCTTTTTAAATGTGATGGTGGGAGCCGCGCCTGTTGATAAGCTTGGGAACAATGAAAACCTTTGTGCTTACGCTAAGCAGATGGCTGTGGTACAAGATCAAGCTGCACACTCTTATAATTATGGTTTACGTTGTTATTATTTTTCGATGGCAGCCCTGTGTTGGTTCTATCATCCATTAGTGTTGATTTGCGCGAGTATTTTGGTTGTCATTATCCTTTACCTACGCGAGTTTAAATCAAAGGCTGTTGTTGCGATCACCAAAGGCCAAGATCTGTTAAAGCTTGAGCGAGATAATCGGGCTAAGGTGTCCTAATAGCGGCTTCGAAAATAGATTTAACATCAACCTGTGCATCGAGTTTTGAAGCAAGTAAGTAAATACCCGCTAATTTTCGATGAACGAAAATCGCATCGGCAGGCGGGGTATGCCATTTGTCAGCTTTTGTGCTCATCGACATACCCGCCGCTTTGATCCGTGTCGCGAGCGTGCTGTCGCCAAAATGATAGGCTTGCTCACTTCTGAGTGGTTCACAGGCTTGATAGAAAATATCTAGAATAACCGTTTTTTGCTGTTCACTAATGGCCTCTTGAAAGAAGCCAATCTTTTGGGCTGCCTCTTCCATTAACTCTCTGTTATTAACTTTGGCTGCACTCATGAGCTGTTTGTAATTGTCCGATAGCGGAGCCGGAATATCACGGGTGGCACCAAAATCGAGTAACACTATTTTCTGCTGTGAGTGTTGATACTGAAAATTGGCAAAGTTAGGGTCTGTTTGCACCAGCTTAAATTCAAATAATTCTCTAAAAAACAGCCTTAGCAGCTCACTGGCAACCGTATTGCGCACGCCTTGGCTTAAGTTCGCGACAGACTCAATGCTCTGTGCTTCGATAAAGTCCATAACCAGAATGTCTGCCGTGCATAATTCATCATAGGTTGATGGCAACACAAATGTCTCTTCATCGGCAATAAGGCGTTTGTAGCGTTTTAACATGGTGAGCTCGGCGTGGTAATCGGCCTCAATATGTAACTGTTTTTTAGCTTCTAATAGTAATGCCTCAAACTGTAGACCTTGAGGGATTAATTGCGATATACGCAGCAGAGCTGCGACGTTGTCGATATCGCTATCAATACTATTACGGATCCCGGGATACTGGACTTTTACCGCAAGTTTGTTGCCATTTGCGAGGGTTGCTTGATGTACCTGACCGATTGACGCCGCTGCAAATGGACGTAATTCGAAATGTGCTAAAGGTGCTAACCAATCTTCTCCCCAGTTTTGTTTTAACACGGCGACGAGTTGTTTATGGGGCATGATTTTGGCGTCAGATCTTAGTCTTGCTAACAAAGCACTCAGCTCTTTTGGCATTAGCTCGCCAGAATCCATAGACAGCATTTGGCCGACTTTCATGGCCGCTCCTCTCATCTGAGCAAGCTTATCGGCAATATGGCCAATATTTGTCGGTGTTAGCACTAAATCTTGTAACTTAGGTGATTGACCCTGACTCAGTTTTTTGGCGCCCTCGACAGCAATACTTCCCGCTAATCGCGACGCTAAACCGCTTAAGGAGGTGAGTCGCGATAGCCGACTACTGGGGACTTTAGCTGTTTGGGATTTTTTCATCTGTAGGCCTTTATCCAAAGTGGAGTAGGGTTAAGTCAAAATACAATGTTATATCAATACGCTCTGTCAATACGCGATAAAGCGAGTATGGATCATTGAACCGATAGCCAAACACATTGAGGCAGATTGGTTTATGCATGCCTTGCTCTATGCCTTTCTCTATGCCCGTGAATCGTATAGTATTGCGGGCTATTTTTCAGCGGCAATTAGGAACAAGATTTTGCACACCATTGAGCAGTTAACCTCTGGCCAGTTAAAGGGAATTAAACGCCTACAGATCTCTGAAGGCTTAACACAGTTTCCAGCAGCGATTTTTTCCCTCGCAGATAGTTTGGAGGTACTTGATTTATCTGACAACAAACTGTGTGAGTTGCCTGATAATTTAAGTGATTTGCATCAATTAAAGATTTTGTTTCTCACCAATAACAGCTTTGAATCTGTGCCACAGGTACTTGCACAGTGCCCTAAGCTGGAAATGATCAGCTTTAAGTCGAACAATTTAAAACGCCTGCCAGAAAAGGCCTTACCAGAAAATACCCGCTGGCTTATTTTAACCGACAATCAGCTCGAATCTTTACCTGAGGATATGGGGCGTTTACATCGATTACAAAAGTTAGCTTTGGCGGGCAATAAGCTGACGGCTTTACCTGTGAGTATGGCCAAATGCACCAAACTAGAATTAGCTCGCCTATCGGCTAATGCCTTTAAGTCGTTGCCAGATTGGTTATTTCAGTTGCCACGCCTAAGCTGGTTAGCGCTTGACGGAAGTCCGTTAAAACCGCAGCCACAAGCCTTAGTGGCAGAGTCGGGCTTAGTGAGTGGAACTGGCTTAGTCAATAAATCTGGCTTAATCAATGAACCAGGCTTAGCTGTTGTCACTATGCCTAGTGTGAGTCTTGATGATATTGAACTTAAAGAGGTTATTGGCCAAGGTGCGTCGGGCGTTATTTACCGCGCTAAATGGCTTAAGCAACCAGCAGCGTTAACAGCTACTCCAGTTGATATTGCCGTTAAAATATTTAAAGGCGAGGTCACTAGCGATGGTTACCCCAAAGATGAGTTAGCTAATTGCTTACAGGCTGGGCACCATCACAATCTCATTAAGGTTGTAGCCCAGCTTAGTCAAGCTGAACGTTCTGGTTTAGTGATGGAGCTTATTCCTAGTCACTATCAAAACTTAGGCCTGCCGCCATCACTGGATACTTGCACGCGAGACACCTTCACTGCTGGCACTCAATTTGAACTAAAACAGATATTGCTTATCTTGAAACAGATGGCATCAGGCCTAACTCATCTGCACCATAACCAAGTGAGTCATGGTGATATCTACGCCCATAACACTATGTACAATGATAATGCTGAGATCCTATTTGGTGATTTTGGCGCTGCGACCAATTTAAGCCAATTGCCTTTACTGCAACAAGAAGCGATGGAAGCAATTGAAGTGCGAGCCTTAGGGTGCCTAATAGAGGATTTACTTGGGCAATGCTTACCAGTAAAAACAGGCTCACAATCTAAACTAGACAGCAGTGAAGCGATTCTTGCCCAGCTGTTGCAGTTAAAACTCGCATGTTTACAGCCCAGCATCGGCTTACGTCCACGCTTTAAAGAGATTGATACGCGACTACTGCAATGCACCGAGCTGCTTGAGCGCGAGCAATGTCTAAGCATCTAATTATCTTATTCTCTAAGCATCTAGGTGTATAGTACATAAATAGCAAAAACTTAACGTTAAGTATTTGTTTGTAAGCAAAAAACGCCATCGATTGACGGCGTTTTTTATGTCGCTAGTGATGTGATAGCTTAATCTTTCCTTGGTTTGTGCTGGTTATTCCTTGTTGAATTGCTCCTTGGCGAGTCGTTCCTTGGCGAATTGCCTCTAGATGCATGGCTACTAGGGGCGGGTCGCGGCTTAGTGGTATGGCTTTTATTGACTCTTGGTTGCAGAACCTTGGTCGCAGCATGTTGGGGCCGACTGTTTGTTGATATATTGTGTCGGCTGTCTGCCTTTGAGCTGGGTTGTAGCTTAGTGCGCATCTGCTGTTCACGTTTATGGGTGTTCTGCTGGTGAGTTTGCACGCGCTCACGGCTTTTGTTTTGCATCTGATTTTTAATGCGGTCATGGTTCTTAATTGGATCATGACGATTGATCCGCTCATGGCTGTTTACACGCTCATGGCTGTTATTCCGCTCACGGCTGTTTACCATGTTGTTGGCCACATGCTTGCTATCGTTTCGTCGTAACGCTTTACTCTGAGCGCGACTAGGATGATGGCTGTTATATTTGTGCCTAAGCGCATTATTACTGTAAGCCACACCGCGTCGATGCTGAGGCTTGTGGGCCCAGCGTTTTGCACCATGGCTGGTTACGATACGGCCGCGATGACGATATCGGTGCGAATTATGGTGATGTACCACCACAACCTGGCGTTTGTGCCAATGGAATGCACTAAAATAATAGTTAAAGCTGATATGTACACCCGCTCGCCAATAAAAGTGGCCGTAACTGGGTCTGATATATCCAGGATAAACCGCCCAATAGACTGGCGGATAGTTATACCAGCGCCAATACCCGTAAACTGATCTTGGGTCATAGTAAGGCACATAAACAATTTCTTTTCTTACCGGCTCAATCACTATCTGATTATTCACCCGAGTGACCTGCATATTATCCATCTGCTCAAGACTGTTGGCATTATCAGCCTCTTGTCTCAGAGTTTGAATACTGTCTAAAACCAGTGCTTCATCTTGCAAGAAGGCATCACCAATAGACTGGGTCCAATTGAGATCTTCACTGAGCTTTTGTAGCACATTAGGAAAGGCGATAAGCGCGACCACACTGGGATCCCAGTCTTTATCTTGGGCCTTGTCTATCTGCTTTTGGCTGCTTAAATGTTGGTGAGACTGTTGCCAGCGATGAGCTTGCACCACCTCTAATGGATAGGTCGCGGCAATCAAAATGTGAGTAAGCAAACTATCGGGATAGAGGGCGATAGGCGCAAGCATTTGCGCTAACTGGCCCTCACTGTACTGACTTTCAGTATATTGAGCGCGCTCGGCGTCGTGATCTTGTGCGTTGACTGTGGCTGCAGACAATATCAAAGGCATTGCAATGACAAGTGTGATGACAAATGGCCTGCGCCATTTTTTGAATCTGTTCATATGCTCTCCTTATACGTTAGCATCAGTATAAAAAAGCCAAGATGAACAGAAGCTGAAAGCTAAGCAATGCTGTTAAATAAAGCAATATGACTGGGGGTTTTAGCCATGGGCAGTTGCCTATTTAGAGTTTAAAGGTTAACTCAAACTTAGCGCCGCCAAGCGTTGTGGAGCGGCTGACCAGCATTTTCCCTTGATAGCTATCCACTAAGTCGCGAACTATCGCGAGGCCGATGCCGTGTCCTTGCTGGTAAGAGTCGGCGCGAATGCCACGCTCAAATATTTGTGAATGCAGCGCCTCATCGATCCCTTTACCATCATCTTCGATATCGATAACTAAGCAAGAGTCGACAGACTTTACTGTTAATAACACTTGGCAGGTTGCGGCCTTACAGGCGTTATCCAGCAGGTTACCTAGAATCTCAGTCAAATCGCTGGAATCGCCTTTAAAGACGGCGCTTCTGTCGACATCTTGATTGATAGTGATTGCTGGCTGGCAGTATATTTTGGGCAGGTTGCGCACCAGTTTATCTGAGACTTCAGCCACCTCTACGCCTAAGTGCCAGGCAGAGCCTGCTGCCGATTGCGCTCGTTTGAGCTGGTGGCCGATTATGCGATTGATATGAGATATCTGCTCGAATGATTGTGGACTTAAATCTTTCTGACTTTGAATAACCGCCAGCGGTGTTTTTAGGCTGTGGGCCAAGTCAGCTAAGGCATTACGATAGCGTTTACGTTGATTTTGCTCAGTATTGAGCAGGGTGTTGAGCTGCTTGGCAACGGCACTGAGTTCGGTGGGATAGTTATCATTTAAGTGATCGGCTTTACCGTTTTCAATCGCGGCTAATTCATTTTGTAAACGAGTGAGGGGTTTTAGTGTCCACCATAGCCATAACATTTGAATTGAAAGCAGGGCGGCCATCAAGATCAATAACCAGCGCCAAAGTTGCTGATTAAACTCATTAACCTGTAGCTGGTAGTCACTTTGATCTTTAATGATATAAATCGTGACAGGAAAACGGGTGATCTGCTCATCCCCGTGCTTATCAATTTGCTGGGTTTCGAAACTCGCACTAAAGCCATAGACCAAATGAGGTTCGCCATTAAGCATAATCTCACTGAACTGGCCTTGGCCTTTTTCTGGTTGTGGAAAGGCCGGGTCAGTATGAACCGCAGTGGTGATTGCCGAAGTGAGGTCGATGCCAAGCAATGAGTTAGATCGCCAAGCGACCTCTGTTCCGGCTGTGACTTGTTGCTCGGCGATATTCTGATCGCTTGCCGGCTTTAGGGTTTCAGGCTTAACAAATTTAGCATCGAAGCTAGAGTCTTGTTTATGGTCACTTGTCGATGTGGATGCCGATGTGAGTGTCTGTTGTAGGCCTTCGGGAATAGTGATTAAGGCGTACAGCCCAGACTGAATCACATTAAACTGATTCTCTAACAACACCTCGGGCATAAATAACTGTTGATCGTCGACCTCGGTCACCGCCAAGATGGAGTAAACATAGGCTTTAAGCTCTTTGACCGAGGCACTCTTGACCTGCAATTTAAAGGCGTCGTTGAGGGTTAAGCCCACGATAGGGATTAAGACTAAGCTCAGCAGCATGGCGCTGACGATAAGACGTGCCTTTAAAGAGTGCATTACAGTGGGCAAGCGCTTGAGGTTAATCATTGGCTTACTGTTTCGCGTCGTCATCGAGTGACACAAGACGATAACCTTGGCCACGAAGGGTTTCGATAAGGCCTATTTGATTATCAGGGTCGAGCTTTTTGCGTAAGCGCCGAATAAACACCTCAATCACGTTAGAGTCTAAATCAAAATCTTGGTCGTAAATATGCTCTGTTAGCACCGTTTTTGATTTCACTTCGCCAATATGCAGCATAAAGTATTCAAACAGCTTGTATTCAGAACCACTTAAGGTAATGGTTTCCCCAGACTTTTTAATCTCAAGGCTACTGGTGTTCAGGCTAAAGGGGCCATTGGTGATAATGGGGCTGGCTTTGCCTGCTGAGCGGCGAATAAGTGCTTTTAAGCGGGCAACTAACTCTTCTGGATGAAAGGGTTTGGTCAAGTAGTCATCAGCGCCAGCATCTAAGCCTTCCACTTTATCTTGCCAGCTATCACGGGCGGTCAAAATAAGAATAGGGAAGCCAATCTCAAGCGCTCTTAGTTGAGTAATAAGCGCGATGCCATCAAGCTTAGGTAAGCCTACATCGATTATCGCTGCATCGTAATTATATTCACGGCCCTGAAAAAGACCTAGCTCGCCGTCATCGGCAGTATCGACGGTGTAATTGGCCTCGATAAGGTGCTGCTTGAGGTTTGATTGCAGCTCTAAGTCATCTTCGACTAATAACAATCTCATGATTAAGGCCCTCGTTATTTGGTGTTGTAAAGCTGTGTTGTATACGACCTGCTTAACGTTATAGCGCAATGATAAGCTTAAGCTTTTTCAAGGCTATGACTTCAGTTGATTAGTTTCGGGAGGTACGGCCCGTTTTAGCATCAACACTGACATAAAAAACCACACCGTCATTCGACAGTAGCTTGACGCTATAACCTGGATTGCCATTAACCCGGCTAGACTGCACCTTCAGCACTTTGCCGCGATACTGGCGTTTCGCCAACTGTACAGCCTGCTCTTTGCTGCGAACTTTTAATTTCTGCTGCTGATTACTATTGGCCTTCATAGAGACCGACATCATAGATGTGACGGCATGTACAGTACTCGCCGCAGCAGGCTGTGCGGCTAATAGTGAGAGCGAGATCAATATGATAGATAAAGCAGTTTTCATTAAAGGCACCAAAGGGTTGAGATACAGCCAGTTTAAAAGATCCTATTCGATTAGTCATTACCTGCCTATGCCAAGCCAAAGCCTAGATAGCCATAAGCCTAGAATTATCCTGTCTATGCCAAGTTAGGGCATAGATATACATAAGGTTAGATGAACGCTGGCTGAATGTGGCAGGTTGGCTACAGGTAGATTGGCTATAAAATGGCTTTCTTGAATCAGCTCTATCGGCTGTTCTACTCCTTCTATTTATTTATGAAGAATGCAGAGATGTCTGGATGTTAAAGAATTGCCTGATCAACAACACCTTGTTTAACGACCCGTTCGCCGTCGGAGGCTCTCGCTCATAAAGTCCATAAAAATGGACTTCACCCTTGCTTCCATCAATGCCCCCTATCGAAACTGTTGCTACTTTTCGGGGGAGGATTAGTGTATGTCGTTACTTACTCGATTGCGTATCGATAACCTTGTCTTCTTCTTTCACTAAGCTATCCATATCAACAAAATTGTTCGGTACAAGTAATTTTGCATCAGTTTGAACCACATGGCATTGGCTACAGAAATAACGTGTAGGTGACAACTCCGCTAAAAAGTTGCCATCCCAACTCTTAAAGTGGGTCACACTCACCATTGGTGCTTGTGACATGCGGGTACGTTTACGTGCGTGGCAGGACATGCATTTATTTACATTAAGATTAACCTGATAATGATCAATTTTATGTGGGATCACTGGAGGCTGCATAGGGTAATTTCTCATCTCCTTTATATCCAAGTTAATCACTTTAGGCATATTAGGTGGAGTGGGTTCGACATTAATTGGTGCCTTTCTCAGTGTTGCCATCTGATCAACAGCGATAGTTTTGGCATTACTATCATTTGCTGAAGCATGCAATAGAGGCAAACTAAGCATTATTAACAAAGATAATTGAATCACTGTTTTCATCATGTTGTTCCTTATGCCTTGAGTACTTTCACTGCACATTTTTTGTAATCAGTTTCCTTAGAAATTGGATCTGTAGCATCTAAGGTCACTTTATTGATTAACTGACTTGCATCGAAAAATGGCACGTAAACCATACCCAGTGGCATTTTGTTTCGTCCACGAGTTTCTACTCTAGATTTCATTTCACCGCGCCGGGAGATTATTTTCACCTCATCGCCACGACGTAAACCGCGATTTTTAGCATCTGTTGGGTTCATAAAGCACAGCGCATCGGGAAAGGCTAGATACAACTCCGGCACCCTTTGTGTCATTGAACCGGTATGCCAATGCTCAAGTACGCGACCGGTCGATAGCCACATGTCATATTCATTATCTGGTGACTCTGCTGGAGGCTCATAAGGTTGAGCAAAAATAACCGCTTTGCCATCGGCATGGCCATAAAAATCAAAGCCACTGCCTGGTTTGACATAAGGATCTGTGCCTTCTCTAAAGCGCCATTTGGTTTGCTTACCTTTAACTACTGGCCACTGTAAACCATGGGCTTTATGGTAATCTTCAAAGGGAGCAAGATCATGGGCATGGCCGCGTCCAAATGTTGCATATTCTTCGAACATTCCTCTTTGTACATTAAACCCAAAGTAATGTGATTCATCATTAAGGTAATTTGGATTAAGCGAATCTTCTGGGTATTGATCCACATTACCGTTTTTAAATAACACTTCAAAAATGGTCTTACTCTTAAACTCAGGATGTTTAGCAAGTACCTCTTTAGGCCAAACTTCATCAGTAGTAAATCGCTTTGAAAACTCCATTAGTTGCCACAGATCCGAGCGTGCTTCACCCGGCGCTTTGACCATTTGTCGCCAAAACTGGGTTCGACGTTCGGCGTTACCATACGCCCCTTCCTTTTCAACCCACATAGCTGCAGGTAAGACTAAATCTGCAATTTGGGTCGTTACCGTAGGGTAAACATCAGATACTACAATGAAGTTTTCAGGGTTAAGGTAACCGGGTAGACTTTCTTCATTTAGGTTTGCTGCTGCTTGTAAATTGTTATTGGCCTGGATCCAGTACATATTTAATTCGCCATCTTTGAGCTTTCGATTTTGCTCAACAGCGTTAAACCCCGGCTTAGGTGGAATAACCCCACTTGGAATTTTCCAGATTTCTTCTGCTCTAGCGCGGTCGCTAGCTTTGTTGACGACAAGGTCTGCTGGTAAACGATTACAGAAGGTACCGACTTCACGGCTTGTACCACAAGCTGATGGTTGCCCGGTTAATGAGAATGGGCTATTGCCTGGGGTCGATATTTTACCAACCAGCAAGTGAATGTTGTAAATGAGGTTGTTACACCATACTCCTCGAGTATGCTGATTAAATCCCATGGTCCAGAAAGACATCACTTTGATATTTGGGTCGGCATATTGCTCTGCGAGGGTAATTAATTTTTCTTCAGGTACGCCAGATAACTCACTTACCGATTGCACATTATACTCAGCAACAAATGCTTTAAATTCATCAAAATCGATAGGGGTTGAGTCATTGGCCTTATCGGCATTTTTAGCATTGACCTGTAGTGGATTAGTAGGGCGTAAGCCATAACCAATATCGACTTCACCTTTTCGAAAGTTCACGTGTTTATTTACAAAGTCCCAGTTAACTTTGTTATTTTGAATAATATAGTTCGCTATAAAGTTCAGAATGGCTAAATCAGTTTGTGGAGTGAAAATAATATCCATATCAGCCAGTTCGAATGAGCGATTTACAAAGGTCGATAGCACGTTAACTTTTACATGGTCATGACCAAGTCGTCTATCTGTTAAGCGGGACCATAGAATAGGGTGCATTTCAGCCATGTTTGAACCCCATAACACAAATGCATCTGCGGCTTCGATATCATCATAACAACCCATAGGTTCATCGATACCAAAGGTACGCATAAAGCCACCTACAGCAGAGGCCATACAATGACGAGCGTTAGATTCTAAGTTATTTGAACAAAGCCCCGCCTTCATCAATTTAACTGCGGCATATCCCTCCCACACAGTCCATTGACCAGAACCAAACATACCAACGGCAGTAGGCCCTTTCTCTTTCAGTGTTTTTTTCCACTTTGCAGCCATGATGTCAAAAGCGGCATCCCAGGTTATAGGGGTAAACTCACCGTTTTTGTTATGTTTGCCATCTTTCATTTTTAGCATGGGTGTTTGTAGTCGATCATCGGCATACATTATTTTTGAAAGAAAATAGCCTTTGATACAGTTGAGGCCTCTGTTAACCTCGCTTTTTTCGTCTCCATGGGTGGCTACAACTTTACCGTCCTTTGTACCGACAATGACGGAACAACCTGTACCACAAAATCGACAAGGAGCTTTGTTCCATTCAATCTTGGTTTTTTCTGTACTCGTGATTAAATTACTAGCGCTACTGGGTAAGGCGAGTCCAGCCACGCTGGCAGCTGACAAGGCGGCATTCGCTTTGATAAATTGGCGTCGATTCATCTTCATTATTCACCCTCTTCCAGTATTTCGCTTTGTTGATAAACCATAGCAGCAGATAACACCCCTGGGAGACCATTTATCATTTCTATGCTCTTCATTAGGGTGCGTTGACTGTCTCCTTCAAGTACAACAACAAGCTTCATTTCATTGCTTACCGCTATTTCAGCGGCATCCATTAGTGCAATTGTCTGTTTAACTTGCGACATTTGAGCGGGCCTTACTTGCACAACCATGCTTGTTACATGAAATTCCTGTTCCATAGCGTTCACTCTTAAAAAGTTGGACCTGGTGGACTCGTTAGAATTTGGCTAAACCACACAATAAAGCCATAGATTGAAATTAATATTGATGTCGCTAGTGGACCGACTACCACTGCCAGCAATAAAACCACTGTTAACTCTTGCCCTTTGTCATGGTTATCATTTGTATTCATGTGTCCTCCAGTTAAGGTGAGTAACCTAATCCATAGAATTTGTTGTACTAAATGCTTTTGTCGCAGCGCTAAAAACCATCAACACCTTTCATGTCTGGTAAGTTGTGGGCAATACCTTTGTGGCAATTAATACAGGTTTTCTCACCTGTTAGCAGGTAGGTAGAATGCATATTGGCAGCGCGCGGAGACTGCAAAGTGATATCCATAGAATTGAGGTTATGACAATTGCGACATTCCTGAGAGTTGTTAGCTTGCAACCTTACCCATTCATGTTCAGCCATTTCACGTCGCTTAGCTTCAAATTTTTCTTGGGTATTAATAGCACCCGTGAGGTAGCCCCATATTTCTCTCGAGGCTTGCATTTTTCTGGCAATCTTATCTGTCCAGTTATGGGGAACATGACAATCATGGCACTCTGCGGTAACGCCACTGGCGTTAGTAAAGTGAGCTGTTAGCGCCATCTCTTCGTATACGTTTTGGTGGCAGCTGCTACAAAATTCTTCTGTACTTGTCATATCCAAACCTTTGTTGAAAGCTGTCCAGAAAATCACACCAGCAACAAAGCCACCTAACACAAGAAAAGCAACACTATAATGTACGCTCGGTCTTTTCATTAGATGCCAAATTTTAACTAAATACTGTTTTAACTTAGCCATTAGGTTTCCTTTTGTATTGCCATTTTTTTTGCGTATTACCTGATACTAATTGTTTAATGTTAGTGCAAATATCAGTTTTTATTCGCTGAATATGAGATTAGGTATATTAGGTAAAGGAAAATAAGCTTTTGGGTATGGAAGAAAATACGCTAGCCAGTATCTGATAGTTCACCTCAATCTTAGGAGCATCAAACTACTGACATACATTGCAACCACAGGGGCTTGGGATTAATGGCGGTGCTTGTGGTAGCGTGGCGCTACACAAGCCAACGTATGCTTTTAATGATAATATCTTGGTTTCTGCTTTGAGATATTGGCTTAAGCTCTTCATCTTTACCTCCGTGAAAGCGAAGCGCTTCGTGGTGAGATTAGTGCTATAAGATGTTGCCTTACTTTCCCTGTATTTACTGCTCAAACTAAACAATTTTATTTTCTAGGCTAGAAGTCCAATCATTACGATTTTTAACGTTCAGCTTGTGTTCACACTCTGTGGACTCTAATGGCCTCATTAAGAAAGAACTTCGAGGTGAAGATGAACACAAAACAAAATCATAAGGCTCATACAACTCATATAAGTGAGCAAAAGTGCATGTTGATGCGAGCGGCGAGTATTGGCCTGTTAACCTTATCAATGAGTGCGACACTGGCTGCCAGTGCAAATGCCAGTTCGGATATTAGCCCGCTTTCGCCGCCGAAAAGTGTCTCGGTTGCTAAAACTGTTTCGGCAGAGGCTGAAGTAATAAACAACTCTAACAGCTTATCTGAGCAGCAAATCAGTCAGCTAGATGCCCAAAGAGCTAAGCAAGTGCTAGCAGAACAGGCGTTGCAAGCAAAAGGGGGAGCTAGCCCTGAAAAGCAGATGCGAGAGTTGAGCAGAGAACTAATCATCCAGTCCCATATCGATAAGGCGGCTCAGGCGCAGCAGAGCCTAGTAAAGAGCGGTTCGGTTAAGCAATTTGCAAATGGCATCTACCGAGATTTTTATATCTACGATGCCTATAGCCGTTTGTTTATTGATAACGATTATGACGGTTTTTATCAGACCTTTAGTGTGACGTTTGATGCCGATGTGCAGGGGAGCTATGTCAATGAACGGGCGGATGTGTTTGCTGAGTTATATCTAAGTCGCAATGGTGGGCCGTGGGAGCATTACTACACCACGGACATTTTTAGTATTTATGGTGATGCCACCGATGATGATTTTGAGGTGCTAACAACGCTGGAGTCAGGTTACCGAACCGATCATTACGATGTGTTAATTGATCTCTATGAAGTCGGTTACGGTGACATAGTGGCGACCGTGAGCTCGAATGACTTTGATAGCTTATATGCGCTGCCATTGGAGAGTAGCGATAGGGATGATGTGTATATCGAAGAGGATTACTATGGCGGAAGTGTATCAGTGGGTTTGTTATTAGCACTATTTAGTTTACTTGCGATAAGACGATACTCGCGCAGTTGTCAGTTTTAGTCAGTGGCAACAGGCTTAGATGATTTAAAGGTAATGAACAAAAATGCAGCCAAGGCTGCATTTTTTATGCGTGCTATATCATTAAACTAGGGTTAGAACTGATAGTTCACACTCACGTTGAAGTAGCGACCTGGTTGAGTAAAGTCTTCTTTTTCAAGATCCATACTTGCGCCGAGTAAGAATACCGATTGGCCTGCAACATCGGCGTAATCGATATACTCTTTATCAAATAGGTTATAAACGCCAGCACGTAGTTTCCAGCTGTCGTTAATTCTTAAACCAAAGGTGAGATCCATAACCGCATAACCAGGCGTACCGTACACCTCATTAAACTTCTCTTTAGGAATGCACATGCCCATGGCACAAATATCTTCCTCGGCTAGCTCGATATCATTGGTACGGCTCATATCATCCGCCCAGCGCACTACCGCACCAAAATCTGCTTCCATATCAGCAATATCAGTATACCAATTAGCACCTACGTTACCTTTTAGCGGACTGACACTATTAAGGTAATCACCGTTTTCATCTTCACCATAGGTGTATGAGATGTTACCCCATAGCTCAATGCTATCAGTTAGCCAATGGTTAACTTGAGCTTCAGCGCCGTACAAGGTTACTTGATCGCGGTTGTAGTACTGGTACTTAAACTCCATTGGCTCCATCACTGGCGGGAAGCCAGGAATAAACACAGGAGGTTTAAAGCTGACATACTGCCAGTCAATAAAGTCTTTGGCCAGCGTGTAGAATGTTGTCAGTTCATATTGGGTGTCGCTGTGATTACCGCGAACACCTATTTCCCAGGTATGAGACTGCTCAGACTCTAAGTCATAGTTAGCCTGAATAATCACATCTGTCATCGAGCCTGCATCGACTTCTAACTCACCCCATTTTTGATCTGGCGTTGGCATCTTGTAGCCATAGGCATACTGACCATAGACGCTGACTGAGTCTGATAATTGATAGACTAAACCCACTTTAGGCGACCAGAAACTGTCACTCATGCTCTGGAAGTCTGCGGCATCTTTACCTGCGTCAACGGCTTGTTGTTGATCTGGGGTATTGCGGAAATAGTCATAACGCAAACCCGCAATTAAATTCAAATCGCCATCAAGTAGAGTGACATCATCCTGCATAAAAATACCTAGGCGCTGGCTGTCGGTAGTGGCAAAGGTAAATGGCGTATTTGTTTCGCCTGTTTGCGGGTCGTTGACCTCGCGATGACGAGACATGGTCGAAAACTCGTAGTCCAAACCATAGGTGATCTGATGACCATAGTTGTCGCCGCCAACATACTTACTAAAGGTGCTGTTAAGACCTATACGCTGATCTTCAAAGCTGTAGTCGCGAACTTCACTCAAACCGTAAACAGTTTCAGCTTTATTCCATTCAAAATAGTCTCTGTGCTCTAATTGCTCGGTTTGGCCAAAATAGGCTGTAACCGTCAGCGTATCATGCATTTGGGTTGGCTTGTCAGACACCAGCTGCACGGCACCATTAATGACTTGAGTGTCTCGGTCGGTATCGATATTTTCTTCAAGCGCATTGTCTTTATCAAAATCGTATTCCCAGCGCTTAAGGGTCTGCTCTAGATAATCTAAGGTCAACTGCACAGAGGTGTAGTCATTGAAGTGGTACTTACTCTTAAACAGCAGACTGTCTTGCACTAGATCACTGTCTGGTTGAGTGTCATAGAAGTTTGGCAGTTCTTCGCCTTTGCGGTGCTGATAAGTCAGCAGGTTTTCAAAGCCGCCATAAGCTGCTGCACTGGTAAAACCTGCACTGTATTCGTTGTTGATCCCCGCATAGCCAGTATTAAGCGACACATAATAGTCATCACCCATTAGGTAATCGCTAGCATCTTTGGTGCGCATAACCACTACGCCGCCTAGTGCGTCAGAACCATACATGGTCGAGGCGGCGGCCTTAACCACTTCCACTTGTTTTAGGCTTTGTACTTCAGTAAGGCCGCGGCCAGTACCTTCAGCGCCAGGGCCTAATGGTGAGGCGTACTGGTTGTTAACGCGCACACCGTCTTTAACCATCATCACGCGGTTGCCGCCGATACCACGAATGGTCACTGTGGTCGGTTTACCTGCACCGCCTTTAACGCCAATAGCCGATTCATTTCTAAATAGGCTGCCAAAGTCATTACTCATGCTTTTTTCAATGGCATCTTCATCAATGACCAAAATAGAGCCAGCAACCTGCTCGATATCTTGCTCCATACGAGAGCCAGAAATAACGATCACTTCATGCTTTTGTGCACTCGTTTCTGGGCTTGACTTTGATTCCACTACAGCTTCTTGAGCCTGGGCATTGAGTACCGTACTGACAGCTATCGCCAGTACACTAACTTTGAGCTTATTCATGACGCACCTTAACTGATTACAACAAAATGAGAATGATTCTCTTTAGCGGGCGACATTTTATACTCTAATTTAGGTAGGGTCTTGTTTAGAGTGAGCTAATTTCCCTGCTTTATCTGATAAAAAAACAAATTTTTAAAGTTGATCACATTTATCTATTTCTGATAAAAATCAACTGGCTAGTTATTGCTCGCAAGTGTCACTATTATTAACAGATGTATTGATTTGTTACGGCTTGAGCGGGCTTGACCCCTTAAGGGGTCAACATTCCTTAACCGGATGATTTAGTGTGTGCGGATTTATCCCCCCAGCTGCAGTGCGAGCTTAGAGTATTTAGGTCTTGAAGCGTGATCCTGTTGATGTGTTGTAGTTTATATCTGCTTAAAATCAAGTGTTTAAGTGTGATTTATTTGCTTGCGATACTGTTGGTAATAGCTTGATAACGGCTGTTATGCCGGCCATTTCAACGGCGCTAAAGTTAAAGCTTATCTTCTATTTGCGCTAATAGTGTAAATGTTGGCTCGCGAAGCTGACTCAAATCTCTTTGGGTCACTATGGCTACGGATTGCTTTATCGCTTTATAGGCGAGGCTATAATTGTGCTGCAACATCTGCAGCTTAGCTAAGTTGTTAAGTGCTGCAACTTGGCCTGCTGGGTAACCTACTTTTTGCTGGTAATCGAATGAAAGCTGATATTGTGCATTGGCATTTTTATAGCGATTTAGTCGCTGATAAATATGTCCAGACCAGTTAGAAATATAGCCTAAATATAGCCAATCCTGGGTATTGGCGGCTAATATTCTTGCTTGTGAAAGCTCACTAATTGCCAGTTCAAGCTCACCATTTTTAAGCTTGTTTTGTGCTAATGCGAACTTTAATCGCGCCAGCTGGCGTTGATTGTTGGTGTCATTGGCAGCGCTGATCCCACGATCAAGCCACTGCTTGCTTATAGCTAATTTTTCTTGTGCCCCCTTATCATCTAGCTCTTCACTTTGAGCCATGATTAGTTCGGCCAGTCGCCTTATGGCAATAAGATTATTAGGAGATTGTGCTAACAGCTCATTAAGGCTCGATTGTGCATCGTCAAGTTGTGCGTATTGGATCTGTTCTAGCGCATTGATGAGTTGGGGGTTGCTAAACCAAGCTTGCTGGCGCTGTGCATTCTGGCTAAAAGGCTGTCCTGCAAAGTCTTGTATACGTTCAGCGAGTTCTTTTTGGACAGCAGAGATTGAAGCGCCTTTGATTGAGCCTGTAATCACTTTTTTAGCGCTCAAAAAACGGTATTGAAGTCGATACTGCTTTGCTTCCAATGACAGCGAGCTTTCGACAATCAAGCTGCTACCTGAAAGAGTAAAAAGCCGATTAAGATCGATAGGTTCTGGGTCTTGAATATAGCTTTCCGCTTGTGACAGCATCGATATTACATCTTCAACCTGGAGCACCGGATACTGAGCTGAGGTGGCAAGGGCTAATATCACTTGCTCCATTTGTGCATAGGCTTGCCAGTCATTGTTATCACTCTCTAACTCAGGGCTAGCTAACTCAAGGCTATCTAATTCAAGAGCATTTAACTCAACACTAACGGGTAATATCAAAATTGAGCCCGGTGCTAATTGAGGCGATTGCCGATCCTTAATGGCAAAAAAAACACTGATAGCCAGTAAGCCGGTTAATACGATGGCGGCGATAAGCAGGCGTGGTCTTGAAGTGTTCTTCTGCATAAATGCAAGCATGATGCTCCTAGGGGAACCGGTTAAACATTATATAGTTCACTAGGTTAACAAATAGTTGCCGTGGTTAACAAATGGTTGTTGGGCACAGTGTTTATAGCATGAGTTTAATAGCATGAGGTTTATAGCTCGGGCGGGACAGTATGGTTTGTTAGTACGAGTAGTACAGTATGGGTTTTTGGCATAGGGCGCAGGCTGATAGCTAGGAGGCTTGATAGCGTTTTACTATGGCTGAGTATTATTACGTATAAGTATTACTATGCCTGAGTACTCTTGTTTAAAATGAAATTGTTTATGAGTACTATTTTTAATAAGTATTAGCTGATGTTAAAAAAGGGCTTAGCTGCTGCTAAACCCTTTTTGCTTGTATGCTTACTGCTAAACCGATAACTTCAGTTGTATTGAGCTAATAATACTGACAGGAGTGCTGGCAGAAGTACTGGCAGAAGTACTGGCAGAAGTAGTCTATAAATTCCAAGGGTTTGGCGGTAGTTTATTAGTCTTGTTTTGGTCTGCTTTATCGTTATGGTTTGGCTTAGTGTCTGAATGCCTCGCATCTTTCGATCTAGCGCCTTTAGAGCTAACATCTTTAGAATTAGCCTCTTTACGCGGCGCTTTATCACCAACAGCAAGTTGTTTGCTCTTAGGTTTAAAATTTAAAATTGAAATCGGAACTTCTTTTCTTGGCGCAAAGCCTTCAATTTCTCTACGCTCAATCAAATGGCCTAAACGGCTTTCTATCATACATAAATTCTTAAAGTCATCTTTTGAGACTAACGCAACGGCTTGGCCACTGGCGCCAGCTCGTCCGGTACGACCAATACGGTGAATATAATCATCAGCTGGGTAAGGCAGGTCGTAGTTAATCACCAGTGGCAGCTCATCGATATCTAATCCACGTGCCGCAATTCCTGTTGCGATTAATAAACCAATTTTGCCGGATTTAAAGTCTGCAAGGATTTGCTCACGGATCTCCTGGCTACGGCCGCCATGAATACATTCTGCAACAATGCCACGTTTTTCAAGTTGGCTAACAAGCTTAGCGGCACCCTGTTTTGTTTCGATAAAAATAAGTGCCTGTTGCCAGTTATTCTCTTGAATTAAATGGCTCAGTAGCGCAGATTTTTTGTCTTTATCAACGGTAACTAACCACTGTTCAATTTTAGGCTTGTTGTCAGTGTTATGAGTGACAGAAATTTCGATAGGTCTATTAATCGTAGCCCTTGCCAGCTCTTTGACTTGTCTAGATAGGGTTGCTGAAAATAGCAGCGTTTGTCTATCTACAGGCAGCTTTTCGATGATCTTATTGATGTCTTCAATAAAGCCCATATCAAGCATTCTGTCGGCTTCATCAAGCACTAAAATTTCTAGTTCATCGAAATGAATAGCACGTTGGGTGTACATATCGAGTAGGCGACCCGGCGTGGCAACCAAGATATCGACACCATCAATTAAGCCCTGACGTTGCGGCTTTGAGTCAACGCCACCGTACATGGCCATTGAGGTTAGATTTAGGTGCTTACCATATTGGCTAATGTTGTCTTCAACCTGCACCGCAAGCTCACGGGTTGGGGTTAAAATCAGCGCACGAATACGCTTTTTACGTTGAGTCTCGGCTTGGCTTAGCATCTCTAAGATTGGCAGTACAAAGCTGGCCGTTTTACCTGTACCGGTTTGCGCAGCCGCAATCAGGTTACGCTGACTTAAAATAACGGGAATAGTCTTAGCTTGAATCGGAGTCGGGCTAGTGTAGCCTTGCTCAGTAACGGCTTTAACGATGGGAGTGCTTAATCCAAGCTTAGAAAACGGCATGCGAGTCTCAATTAGGTGTCTGATAGATATCAATATGGTTAGCGGTTATGGCGATGAATTTCGCCGATAACGGTGTTGCAACAAACCATTATAACAGTATGTTTGAAGTTGGGCGCGAATTGATTAATTCTGATATTTAACTTTTTGCTTGATGAACTGCCACTTTGCTTATTTCATCGTGACCTTGCCGCCAATCATTTTAAATGCAGGCGCACCGCGGATAAGTGTATCTCGAGCGAATAGCTGCTCGCAATTAGGGCATTGGCAAGGCGTTTGAGTGAAGTCCTCGACGATGCGTTCTTTGAAACATTTTACCAGCGTCCCTTTTCCGCCTTTTCGATACTTAAACAGTTGAGCTTTACATTTTGCGCAAAAGATTTCGACTGTTTGTGTTGGACCTTTTTTATTGGGTTTAGCCATATTAATTTCTACTAATAGCATTTAAAGGGGCGAGGCTATTTTGCCATAAATTACCTTCATCGGGGTAAATGAGTAAGACGTGCTGCTTTGGTTATCGGTGTGGATAAAATTCAAATGCTTGTTTAACATTTTTGTAACGGCGTTTATGATAGGAAAAAGCTTACTTTAATCGCGCAGGGAATATAGCGCAGGGAATAGCTAAATGCATAAAATAATAAAAATAGCACTTATTGGCACCTCGTCAGCTGCCGTAGCCGCCTTGGGGGGTGTGTACCTCTCGTTATCTTTGAGCTTACCCGCACTCGATAAAAGTGTGACCAGTGATAGCGTTAAGCAAACTGTGACTCTTGGGCGCGATAGGCTTGGCACCGCAGTTGTTCATGCCAGTGACCGACAAGATGCAGCCTATGGCTTAGGCTACGCTCATGGGCAAGATAGGTTCTTTCAAATGGATCTGCTGCGAAGAAACTCTGCCGGTGAGCTAGCGGAGATCTTCGGCGAAAAAGCATTAGATTTAGATAAGCGTCGTCGTTTTCATCAACTGCGTAAACGCGCCGAGCTGATTATTAGCAACTTGGATGCTGAGCACTTAAACGTACTGACCACATATGCTCAGGGGGTGAACGATGCACTTGCTGCGCAATCTCTTGAATCATTCGAATACATAGTGACGGGCGCAACGCCGAGATCTTGGGTGCCAGCCGACAGCTTGCTGGTTATTTACAGCATGTATCTGGATTTACAAGGCAACACGATTAAGCGTGATTTAGCCTTAACTCAAATTCAGGTACTTTTTGGTCGTGATATGGTGGATTTTCTCATTCAGCCTAGCCAATATCAAGCGGCGCTAGATGGCAGTCAATTTGCACTAGCTGACATACCCGTCCCTACGCTAGCTAAAAAGCTACTCACTCAAGCCAAGCATATAGAAATTGCCGAGCCATTGGATATTGGCAGTAATAACTGGGCGGTGACAGGTGAGTTGACCGCGAACGGCAACGCTATGCTCTCTGATGACATGCACCTGTCTTTTGCTGTGCCCATCATCTGGTATCGCGCCCAGCTGAACTATCAAAAAGCCGGCGAAAATGTGCAAGTGACCGGCGTATCATTGCCGGGGGCTCCCGCTATTGTCGTTGGCAGTAATGGTAAGGTGGCATGGGGCTTTACTAACGCCTATATCGACACTGCCGATTGGGTGGCGATTGATGAGCAAACGCCTATCTATCTGGAAAATGAAATAATTGCTTTACCCGATTCAGAGGTGAGTTACACCGTTCAAATCTCGCCTTATGGTCCAGTTCAAGAGATGGGTGACCAAAGGTACGCATTATCATGGGTGGGTCATAGCGACTATGCGGTAGACATGGATCTAATTGAGTTAGACGGTATTAACAGCGTTGAACAAGGTATTGAGGTGGCCAATAACATGGGGATCCCAGTACAAAATATGTTGCTGGTGGATAACGCTGGGAGCGCGGCCTGGAAACCAACCGGGGCGTTCCCATCAAGGACTAACCCAAGTAATGTCGCAATCGCAACTTCAGCTTTTCAGAACCTGAATTGGTTACAAGAGAGTGTTGCATTGCCACAGCTGATCAACCCTAAAAATAACCGATTATGGACAGGTAACTCTCGAGTCGTATCTGTTCAAGAACATCAACGTCTTGGTGACGGTGGTTATGCTCTTGGGGCTCGCAGCACGCAAATACGAGACCGATTATTTGAGACTGAAGATTTTTCTGTGCAGGACTTTTATCAGCTACAGCTCGATAATCAAGCGCGATTTTTGCAAGACTGGCATCAGTTGTTACTCAATGAACTCACTTTGCAACCTGAGCGTTTTGCTGAAGATATTGCTTATTTGAAATCGTGGCAGGCTTGTGCCTGCGCTGACTCTGTGGGTTATAGCTTAGTGCGTAATTTTCGTAGCCAATTAATTGATAGCACTTTTGCGCCATTGGAAACAGAACTGGCTAAATATGACCTGAGTTTATCGCCGATTAAACGTTATTTAGAGCCAGGTATGTGGCAGCTAATTCATTCCCAAGCGCAAAGCTGGTTACCTCAGGGACAAGATGATTGGTCATCATACATAACGGATATGTATTTGCAGAGTAAGGCGAAGCTTCTGGCTAAACATAGTGACAGTGACAGTGACAGTAATAGCGGCGATATGGCTGACTTAGCCTGGGGAAAGGTAAACCAGCTGAAGATCCAGCATCCGTTTTCTAAACAGATCCCAAGTCTAAGCGCATTGCTCGATATGCCGGTAGTTGCAGGCTTTGGCGACAGCTTTATGCCAGCAGTGCAAGGGGCGTCATTTGGTGCGTCGCAGCGCTTTATCGTACAGGCGGGTGATGAGGGAAATGGGGTTATGACAATTCCAGGTGGGCAATCTGGGCATCCGTTATCCGATTTCTATCGTGCAGGTTTTGACGAATATGTGAGCCAACAAAGTACCCCTTTGTTACCCGGTGAGATTATTCATCAATTGCAAATAACGCCCTTAGCAAAGCAGGTTAACGAGTAGCGACTTGCCATATGGTAAGCATGACTTCCGATAAAGCTCTTTGTTGAGGAGTCTTATCGGGAGTTTTTTACTGAGTGTTGTCGATTGCTGGCCGTTATGAAGGGCTGAAAGTGATTACGGCCTAGCAGTACTGCTTGAGCTCCCGTCAGAATGATAAAAAGCGTCTTTTACGGTAATCACGCCAGTATTGAAGTAATACTCCATTACTTGTGTTGTTTCGCCGCGTTGAATAAAGAATAGATCACGATAGATGCACCTGTCTGCGCCATAGGTGTATGCAATATCGACATCTGCAGTCATTAAATCAGCATCAGTTACATGGGCAATAGTGAAGTCTGTTGAGGTAATGCCATGCCAAACCTCTTTACAGGCTGTAAATACTTCGGTATCGGTTCCAGAGGTAGAGTAAGGGAAACCTGTTGGAGTTGATGACACATTACCCTCGCCAAAACTCGGCAGTTTATCGACGGCCCCCGTATCGCCAGCAGTTACCCAGCCGCTGTGATAAAGTGCAACAGCACTTTTAAAAGCGCCAAACTGGCCTGCCATTGCAGCCGTTCTGGCATCGTCTTGCAAATTGATAAACTTAGGGAGCGCTATAACGGCTAACACACCTAGGATGATAATCACTACGACCAACTCTATCAGTGTAAATCCTTTTGCATTAGGCTTCATTTGATACTCTTCATATATGGGAGTTTAAATTTAGACACAAGTTTACATTCTTAATGGTGTATTTTATTTGATCCATTGCTAATAATTCACCATCGTTATTTGTTGAATATAACAACTTTGAAGTGGCCAGTTCGATTTGAACGCTCGTGGATAACGGATAACGGATAACGGATAACGGATAGTGATTGCGTCTGTGACAGGGGAGTGTGGGTTGAGTAGCTGACTTATATAACCTTATAACCTTATAACCTTATAACCTTATAACCTTATTCGTCGCTTGCGTGATTGGTCTCTAATGCTTCAATCACATCGACTGATATTGTGATCTGTTTATATTGATTACGACCTGCTTTTTTGGCTTGATATAAGGCTTTATCTGCAAGTAACGCGGCTTGGTGAGCAATAATGTGCACGTCGTTTTTAAACTCAAAACCTTCAACTGCAATGACCTTGCAAACCCCAAGACTGATGGTGACAAATGGGGCTGTTTGGCTACAAGGATGAGGCAATGCCATCTCTTTAAACGCGTTGAGTATCGCCTCTAGTTTACCTTGTAATGCTTGATCGGGAATATCCCTAAACAGCATAATAAATTCTTCTCCACCAAATCGAGCACAGATATCTTCAGCACGGTAAAATTGCTGTGTAAGGGTTTGCGCGACTTTACTCAAGGCATCATCTCCAGCTAAATGACCAAGGGTGTCGTTATACTCCTTAAAGTGGTCAACATCGGCAATGATCAGCGTAAAACCTATCTGTTGTCTTGCAAGCAGCCGGCAATAGGTGTCAAGCCGTTGCTCAAACGCGCGGCGATTGGGGATCTTGGTTAAATTATCGATGTAGACTTGCTCATTGAGCAGTTGAGTTTGTTCTTGAATCGTGCCCATAAGGGCGTTGAAATGGGTCGCGACATTGACTAGCTCTGTGATGGGGTAGCGGTACCGCAACCTTTTTATCTCTCTGCTTCTTTCCATCTCTTCGATATCATTTGCCAGTTTTTGTACCGGGCGCACTAAGAAATAGGAATATAACAAATAGGCCAAAAGCAGTAGGGTGGTCATTTCTGCAAGTAAGACAAATACGCCAACGGTTAAAACGGGAGGCGGCATGGTATTGGTGTGCTTAAGGATGAGTTTGAACAGCGGTTTACCATCGATATTGCGAACAATGCGCTCTGATGTTGGCGAGAGGTTATTGAGTACTCTGTGTGAGCCTAAATTAAACATAGATGTAGCATTGTCTTGTGCACTCAATAAGCTCATCTCTACACCTGCTGAGGTATATTGAGATAGCTCGCTAATAAACTCTTTATTTATGAGTCTGATAAACACTAAATAGCCTAAAGCTGGGCCGCTGCGGTTGGATTGTAAAATCGAGGTTGAGCTAAACAGTGCAGGCCCATACTTTGTCGAGATAACCCCGGTTTTTGATGGTACATCCTCAGGGCTGCTTATGGGCTCATCGATTGACGGCAGCGCCTGTTTTTGCTGTGGAGACAGCGCTTTGTTTTGTGGGTATAGGGTGAAATTGGTAAACCCAAACTCAAGAGACTGATCACTGCTGTGATTGAACCCTTTAGAGAAAACCAACCTATTAGCGTTGTTAAAAATAAAGACGCCATCCACTTCTAAACTTTTAAAGGTGTCATCAGGGTATTCATGCTGCTCATAAAACTGCTTGGCAGTAGCACTTTTTGATTTCATGTAGCTGTAAGTTCTGTCCCAAACAGCGTAATCATAATTAAGGGTATGCAGTGGTTTAATCATCTGCTTAAAGGCAAAGTCTAGCGCGATGAGCTCTTGTTCTGAGACTTTTAATAGTGACTTTTCAACAAGAGGGATCTGTACCCAAACTCTAAACGCAAACACCGCACTGGCGAATAATACAAATATCGCAACCGAAATCCGTAGCTGTAGTTGATTAAAGGTTTGGGGTTTTAATTTAACGATAGTTAGAAACCTTTTAAAACAGAGCATTACTTAAGTAAAGCTTATTAAATGGTGTGGAGCCAACTTTTTAAAACAGGTCTGCTTACTTTGCCGTTATGGATGCAAGCGAGTAAGAGCTGTGGCATTTATCTGTCGATTTTAAAGGTGATTCTATATGTGGAATTGAAATATAGAATTGAAATGTAGAATTGAAATATAGAATTGAAATGTAGAATTGAAATGTAGAGTTTGACTATAGATTGAAGCTGTATAGCTGACGGGTAATTGATGAGGTAAAGAAGCGCAAAGCGTGCATATAAAGCAAAAGCCACCAACAGAAGTTAGTGGCTTTTTAAGGTCGTTTTATCTAAAGGCTGGGCTTATGCCATTCTTTGAGTCGGCTTCCAGCGCAGTAACTGAGCTGGAAGCTTAACGCCTTGGGCCGTTAGTGAGTTGACGCGGTTAAGATAAGCTGCGCCATACATAAGATGCTTAGCCAAATCGACTGCGTTACGCTCTTGGTAGTTATCTAAGTAGCTACCTTTAGCCCACTGGTTGAAAGCACCTAGTGCTGGACCTGCCCAAATCTGATAATCCATCTCGCGGCCAACTTCGCCTGAATTTGACCAGCGGCTTGAAAGCCCCAAGTACCAGCGGAAAATCAATGCCATTTTACGTTTTGGATTACCTTCTGCACGCTCAATCTGTTTTGGGTCGCGTTCATTAAAGTGGGCAACGGTACCCGCCCAGATCTCATCTAAGCTTGAGCGGAACACCTGTTTCTCGAGTTTTTCACGCTCATCAGCAGGGATAGCTTCAATAGCGTCATAACGAGTGTAGATCTCGTAAAGCTTATTCGCGCGCATCGGGAATAAGGTACCACGCTTCACCACTTGCAGTTTTACGCCCATTTCGAACATATCAGCAGCAGGAGCCATGGTGACATCGGCCATCTCGGTGGTGGCAAGTAGTTTACGGGTATGCTCACTGGCGCCCGCTTCAACACAAGCCTGGTTAATTGAGCCTGTCACAATATACGCGGCGCCCATATTAAATGTCGCTAGCGCCGCATCGGGAGTGCCAACACCACCGCCGCAACCGACACGAATCGGTGTGTCGTACTGGTACTTGGTTTGGATCTCTTCTTTTAGGGCCAAAATCGTAGGTAGAAGCGTTACTAATGGGCGGTTATCAGTGTGTCCGCCCGAGTCTGCTTCTGCAGTTACGTCATCCGCCATCGGCACAAGTTGTGCCAGTTCCATCTGCTCGGCTGTGATAGAGCCGTCATCAACCAGTTTTTGCAGCATTTTGGCTGGGGCAGGCATCATGAACTTTTCAGCCACTTCGGTGCGGCTCACCTTGGCTATCACCTTGTTGGCGACAACAATTTTACCCTGTGCATCACGGCTTAAACCCGCGGCGCGGTAATAAACAATTTGCGGTGTTAAGCCTAAGAAAGCCGACGCCTCAACGGTACGTACTTTATGCTTTAAAAATAATTCCACGCTGCCACGCTCTAACGCTGGCTCACTTGGGCTATGGATAAGATTAAACATGTATGGGCCATTTGGCAGCGCCGCCTGAATGCGATTAATCGCGGCTTCTACACGGCTTGGGATAAGACCCGCGGCGCCAAATGAGCACAAAATACCGGCCTGACCCAGTGCAATAACGAGCTCTTCTGATGAAATACCGTTCGCCATTGCGCCAGCGTAATAGGCATATTTCACACCATGAACACGGCGGAAATTACTGTCGCCAAGGCTTTCCGTACCCAAAGCTGGGGTAAAAGCACTCACTGGTAAATCTGTGCTGTTAGCGGCTTGTTCAGTGACGATATTTGCTGATTGCGCGATACCAAAGCCATGTTCGCTGTGGTTTACCACATAGCAGCCACGGCGAAAATCTTTAAGTTGTTGCTCCATCACTTGCACGTCAAAGCTAATATTTGACTCTGTCACAGCCCATGGCCATGGAGAAAGCATTTCACTTGTTGTAGTAGGATTCATTATTTGTAAGACCCTTAATCATTTATATCGAGCTTGCGGCTCTTAGCTATTCTTTTAACTAAATTTTCAATCTAATTCATTTACTTTTTAATGGTTTAGAACGCAGCTAGTTGCTATTAAATCATTCATTATATAAATCGAGTTAGGACGCAGATACTTTTGCTCAATTTCCAGAAAAAAGCGCGCAGCCTATGAATATAGGTGAGCACTTTTGACACAGAAATTGAGTAAAATAGCCAGTCACTCACTCCGGTTTATAGAGATTCTTCGATGGATATGGCTATATCAAACACTTCGTAAATACGCAATCCATCTTTACTTAAGCTGGCATTACCGGTGATCACCTTCTTACCATTTTCATCTTTAACCGAGGTGATACTCACATCCATCGACATCTGTTTGTTGAGCGGATTGATCTGACCGCGATACTTCCACTTGATGTTCGATAAAATCTGGCCAAACTTAGGGTTTTTAAAGCCAGCGCCTAAGTCTTTACTAATAGCATATGTCTGCATGGTTTCGATAATCGCTTCGACACCTAACGAGCCAGGCATGACTGGATCTTGGTGGAAGTGGAATTGGAAGAACCAATCACTTGGATCGATAGTGCGCTCAGCGTAGAGATAACCTAAGCCTTCGGTGCCACCATTATCGACAATTTCAACGCTGTCGATAAAGTTAAGCTGTCCGCCTGCAAGGCGATAATGAGGCTTGCCTACAGGTGGGTTAAAGTGACGACAGCCTTTGTCGAGCAGGTTGATCTTATCACTTGCTGCAACGCCGTTAGCCACATGCCAAGGTTGAGTGACTTTACCGTTATCTAGACCTAACTGATCTTTAAGGGCGTCACCTTTAAAATATCCAAATACCGCAGTACCGCGATAGAAAGGCTCATTATCAACGCTGAGCTCAAAGCTAAAGCTCTGAATGATGTTTGTGCCCGCCATCACCGTTGATAACAAACGTGAGTCGTTACGAATGGTTTTGCCGCGCAAATCAACATCACGCAGTAGCTCACCGCTGCCGTCTAAGTTACGGAAGAATAGCTCAAGGCCCGGAAAACCAAGGGTTGTGCCCATGTAACCTGAGATAAAGCCGTTAGGCTGCAGTGATATTTCCATTAAAATAGAGTAAGGCATTACAGCCTGGTGACTATTTTTGTCGAAATACCATGCATCAGCAGGTACTTCATACTCAGCGATACACGATGATGGTTTTTTAAATTCGCCGCGCTTGCCGTTAACTTCAATGACGCGAGTGGTGACCTGCAGGTCGCCACATGGCGTACGTGGCGGGATCATACCGCGATAGATTGAGAACTCAGGCCCGAAACAGTTTTCGATGTTACCTGTGGCGAACTCAAACATGTGATACGGCGTGAACGGCACGGTATCGGGTACACGATTCGGGTAATCTGGGGTAATGGGCGCTTCAACGTGCGAGATAGGTATCACGCCCTTGTTTGGCTCTTTGCTCAGATCAGGAATTTGCGCCATTAACGGAGCGTTTGCTGATGCAGGCTGGTATGACTTTTTGTTAAGAGACGCTGAAGGCTCAGACTCTTTACTAGCCGCAGGCGCTTGAGTGTTTTCAATAGCAGTGACATTAGCAAGAGTTGGGTAACGAGTGCACTCATCTTCCTCGCGGATCATCACACCTAGGTTTTGGAAATCTACCACCGCTTTGCCGTTGAGCAAGATATCGATGTTAGCTTTTGCATAAGGGCGAGGGCTAAAGCCTATTTCAGTCACTTCCATACGGTAAGTTAATTCGCCAGATTGCGGTAGCACTTGGCCACGACAACGTACTTGCTGTGAGGCGTTCTCTAATGGTTGGAAACGACCATTTTTAGTTTGGGTGTGCATACCAAGGTGCAGCATATAGAACTGCAGCAATTGACCACAACCTTCGGCCATGAGCGAGCCTGCCATCACCTGATCGCCCTTAAAGTGACACGGGAAATACCAGTGGTCTGCTTCCAGTTGTTTATGACCTTCGATTAAGCCAAGCCCCCAAGTGCCGCCAGTGCGATCAATCTTGCTGACTTGTTCTATCATCAAAAACTTTTCAGAAGCAAAACACAGTGATGGTTGATGAGCGCCTTGATGAGTTGGGCCAAAACAGCCTTCAATATCCGCAGTTAACAGCTTATGTATTTCGCCATAATTAAATTGCGTTTTAGGGCAATCTAATAACGGATTAAAGCGTTGCTTAACCACAAGACTGCGGGCTTTTATCTCATCTTCGGTGCGAATCACCCCTTTACCGTCAGCAAGCTCTTCGTCGGTAAAGAAGCCAGCGCAGCCGCCGTCCATCTTCAAAATCATCTTGTCGCCAACAAAACACTCGTATGAGAAGAAAAACAGCAAGGTGTCGCCATTGCGAGCATAGTTGTTGATCTTAATGTCGTAACGCAGTGTGTCGCCGCCACGAGGCAGATCGCCTAAGAAGGTGAGGGTGCAATCAAGTAAACGATAAACGCGCTCGCCCTTGTTCTCAAAGTCGATGCCTAAGTAGCTAATTAGCATCAAGTCGCACTGACCTGATTCAACCGCGACTGCCCACGGAATTTGGCCATCTACAAGATACGGAGCATCAACTGGGATGTCGTACTCGGTGGTCATTGAACACGGCTTAAACTCATTCATAGTCGCATTGAGTTTGGTTACACGTGATACCAGTAGGTAGTCTGTGGTTGGTAGGCGTACGCGGCGTGAGTAACTATCGATGATAGCGTAATCACTGCCAAACACCTTGGCGATATCACCTTCTGCATACTCGACTAAATCAGCGTAGTTCCAGATGCATGGCTTAAGTGCAGGTACTGGCGGAGAATATGGCGGCACGTTAGCGTGATCGGGCACTAATGCTGCAACCTCTGCCGCTTGAGCAACAACAGCTGCAGGTGTATCGAATTGTTGAAAAGCGGCAACTTGAGCTGGTGCTTGTGTTGTCACAGCTTCTGCTACCTGACCTGTCACTTGAGCTAACTGCTGTTTTAGCAGCGCATCAGCTACCTTCATACCCGCATTGCGGCTTTGTAAAAATGCTTGGTGAGCTTGCTGAGTTAACTGTTGATTCTGTTGAAAACTGGCCAGGTCGCCAGGGGCAATATCGAGAGTCTTGTCTGTTGTATTGCTTATTGTATTCGTTGTCATTGGTGGGGTACCTAATTCACGTTTGGGTGCCTGAGCGGTGACGCCAATGTTTGCAGTCTGTTGTGCTGCAATTGTTATTTGTGGCTTTACTAAGTCAGCCGTTTCGACTGAGTCAGCTGCCTTAATCGGTTTAACTTTGTTTACCACGGTCGATGCTGTCGCCTGCGCCAACTTTTGCGTAATCGTTTCAAGGCTTGCAAGCGGCGTATCGATAATATGCTGGTAGATATCGCGGCCACCTAAGGTGACTTGCTTAACTAGTTGGTGTTTAGCATCAGATTTAAGCTCACTGCTTAAACGCTCGGTTAATGCGTGTTGCTCGCTGGCCGTTTGGCTAATCAATAACTGTGATAGTTGATTCTCGCTGATGTTATTGATCAGCGCGCAATTAACGCTACCTGCTTTGGCTACAGAGTGTTGCTTTAGAGGGTGTTTATTTAAGTTTAGTAAGCCATGTAATAGACTTGCCATGCCCGCTGCAGCAAAACAGTGACCAATACGTTGCTCGGCAGCAGTATGAGTCACTTGTGAAGCAGCACTCAGCGCTAATTGAATTTGGCTCGCTGGCGCGGCCATAGTTTCAATCACTTTAATCGCATTAAAATCGATAGCGGTTTGGCTGAGTAACTTGTCGGTGACCAAAGCCGCTTCAGCCGTTTTAGCAAATTCAAGTGCATCAATTTGGCCATATGAGCTGCCAGATGTACTTTGATCTTTAACTAACACCACTGCGCCAGCACCTTCACCCACATTCCACGTTGTAGAGGTTGGGCTAAGGTTAGGTTCAAGGGCAACCGGAGCAATGGCATTTTTCAAAATCACTTGCTCAAAGCTACCCGATAGATCGACGGCGGCAATGACCACAGCATCGAGGTTATCTTCCATGATCAAGTTTTGCGCAACATCGATACAGCGGCTAACTGACTGCTCTGCAGCAGAAATGGTAAAGGCTGGGCCATTAAAGTCCCATAATGATGCCACACGTGACGCCATGATATTACCAATAAAGCTGGTGTACTGATTCAGCTTTGCTGCATCAAGAACACTGTCCATGGCAATCGCTTCAAGTGCTTGGTATTCATCATCACTTAAATCGACGCCCATAGCGGCAAGGCTTTCTTGCAGTTGGGTATGCAGATTTACGCGGCCACGGAACTGGTGCAGCTCAAGCTCGGTTTCCATTGCCACTAATACCGCAACTTTTTGCCCTGGCTTAAGCTTGGCATCACGAATGGCTTCGTCTGTGACACGCATCAGCATAAGCTGCTGTGAAATCAGACGGTCATCTTCATTTGGTGGCAGTTTAAAGCGTAAGAAGTCTAACTCGAAGTTATCGACATAAGCGCCTTTAGGCGCCGATGCTAAGCCAAATTCAGCTAAAAGTTCATTGTGCTTTTCAAGGCCCTTCCAGCGTTTTTTCGGTAGCTCGATAAAGCCGTTACCGTTTTGGGTCACCGCATTGTTTAACGCATTGATGCTACTGAGCGGACCAAAGTGCGAGGCAAGGCCAACCACTTTTAGCGGCTGAGCTTGACGAGCGGGCTTAGTAGGCTGAGTTGCTTGCTCTGCTTGTGTTACAACAGTGCCTTTGCCGTTATATGACTCAAGCAAAAGGTGCGCATTACAGCCACCAAAGCCAAATACCGACACCCCCGCGTGACGGGTTCTCACACCAAAATGATTATTCGATGGTTTATCTGGCCAGCCCTGTACCATGCTAGGTAGAGTAGGTTTTCCAAACAGTTTTTTCGGTGAAGAGATGGCATCACTAATGTTGATGCTCGGCGGTAAAAAGCCCTCTTTCATGGCGAAGATCATCTTCATGATCCCCGGCATTCCGGCTGCAGTAAGCAGGTGGCCTAAGTTAGATTTAGCTGAGCCTATTAACGGCGCGTCGCTGCCCTCTAGCTTATCTTCAAAGAAGGTTTCCATTGAGGTCAGCTCAATTTTGTCACCCAGTGGCGTACCGGTTGCGTGACATTCAATCACTTCGATATCTTTAGGCGCTATATCGCTGGCGGCGTAAGCACGTTCAAATGCTTTTACCTGACCTTTTGGATTTGGGCTTAATACAAAATGACCTTTGCCGTCGTTTGATAAACCGACGCCACTGACAACGGCATAAATTTTATCGTTATCACGTTCAGCATCCTCAAGACGCTTAAGTACCAGTACGCCAGCGCCTTCACCGGCAAACAGGCCTTTACTGCTAGCATCAAACGGTACTGACACACCATGATCTGGATAGGCGTGAAAGATAGAGAACCCCATGTTGATAAAGAAGGGATCGGCACCCGATACTGCGCCCGCGAGCATGATGTCTGCTTTACCAGTGCTTAAGTAGTCACAGGCGAGCTTTAGTGAATAAACAGAGCTTGCGCAGGCGGCATCAAGACTCAGTTGTACGCTGCCAAGACCGAGTGCATCGGCAACTAATTTTGAGCTGTTATGGGCAATTGCGCCGTTAGCAGCATAGAGACTTTTCTCGCTTGCTGCGCGCTGGCTATGGGCATTGGTCGGATTGAGTTTAAACCCTTTACAGCCCAACTTATCTTGTAGCGCCTTTTCAACTGCACTGTGATACATCGGCAGAAATAGGTCGTTTGAACGGGTAGTCGGAAATGATAATGCGCCCATCACCACACCTGTGCGGGCGAGGTTGGTATCGTCTAGGCTGATCCCTGCATCGTGTAAGGCTTTGCGACTGGTATCGAGCGCCCACAGAAAACTATCATCTAAGCCGTGTAAGCTTTGTTCGGGGAGTTTGTAGCCACGGGCATCAAAGTTAAAATTGTCAATGTAGCCGCCTTTATCGCAATAAAAACGGTCTGATTGTCCTTGAACGCCTTGGTAGTCGCAGCTGTTTGCCCCGAGCTTTTCATCCGTTAATGTGGTGCGAGAGTCACGTTTATCCAGTAAGTTCTGCCAAAACTCTTCAGGACTCTTGGCGTCGGGATAAAGTGTCGCTAAGCCGATAATGGCAATTTTGCTCTGCTTGCTCGTGCGCTGCTCCGAGCTATTTGATACTGGGTGGTTAGAAGTGTTGTCTGTTAAAGACATTAGACTTCCCCTTTAAGTAAATGATTTTCTTGAGAGCTAATTTGGTCTACCTGATTAGCTTGTAACTGACATAGAGCCAGCTCTCGTTGAAGTCCATCGATAAATGGTTGCAAAGATAGCGGCACTTTATGGCTTATCAATTGCCCGAGCGCTTTAAGTAAACTGGTTACATCGCTGCTGCCTTTGGCATTCATTGGCACAGTGCAGCATGGCTGCTGCGCGCTCTTGCTATCTTGCTTGGCAATTTTATCTATCAGAGTGCAGTTTTGCCTGTCAGCCCCCATCTCAACAAATAACTTAGCGCCTTGGCGCTGAGCGCTATGGATAAGTGCAGTAAAGTCTAAGGTATGGCAGAAAGTGTCTGCAATCGACTGAGCAAGCATTTCACTGGTGAGTGGCTGTGAATTAACAGGCTTATCTGTGCTGCCAATTAGATTGGCTGCGCTGATAAATTGAATTGCCGACGGCAGTTCATCATTAAGCGGCTCAGTGTAAAAGCGCGTCACGTTAGCATGCTCTTCCATAGCTGGTGGAGTATGCATTGCCGTGACGCGATTAGCTGCAATGCCACGTTTGCCTAATGCAGCCAGTAACGCTTTGCATTGCTGCTCACAACCTGCGATAACGCACGTATCACCCTGAATGATGGCTAGGTATGCGTGAGGGTAATGACCGAGCAAGGCCTGAATTGGCGCCGCTTCGCTTCTTACCACAAAGCTATTCCAAACAATATCAGCGTCTTGCTCTTTTAGCTGCCAAGCGCGTCTGACTGCCGTTAGCTCGCCTGATATCGCTGAAGTAAACAGGGGATCGGTTTGAGTTTTGCTGATCAATTCATGGGGCTTTGTCCAAACACCAAGGCTCGCCCACATAGAGGCTTCACCCATAGAGTAGCCTAGCGCAAAGTTAGGCTGAACCTTAAACTCATCGACGAGCAGTTGAGTTAATAGGTAACTGCTACCGACACCGGCGATGGCCAGCGAGCCAAGCTCCATTGCTGGAGCAACGTTAGGATCTAAGTGATAGATGCTATCGGCTTGCAACATCGACTTAAGGTCACCTTCACGTTCAAGGCGAGCATAAAGCGCTGGAAAGTACTGATGGAGCTCGCTAAGCATATCGGCGTAAACCGTACCAACGCCTGGGTAGACAAAGGCTAAACCTGATTGCTCCGTGCAACCTAAAGGGGTACTGGTAAAGTAACTCCCCGCTGGGGTTTTATATTGCAGCAGCTGCTCAGGTGCTTTCGAGATCTCAAACTGTTTGGCTAAGGCATCATCAAATGCGCTTAGCTCTTGCTGTAAGCTATCAATCGAACTCGCCTGGATCACCGCTTGATAGGCTGCTTGCTGATTTTGTCGCTGGTTCTGTTCAAGGTTCTGTTCAAGATAGTTGCTGGCGTGCTGCAAGTTATCTTGCATTAAACCTAATAGCGCAAGTTGGCTAGCATCCGTACTCATGTTCGAGGCTAGCGCCTGTGCGCTGCTAATTGGCTTTAACGCATTACTTAGCTTATCTAACTCAGCTTTTAGCTCGGTTTGAGTGTGACCCGCTAAGATAAACATCAATCTATTGGCGTTCAGTAACGACTTAGGTGCAATAAAGCCTGTGCCTTGTGTTAACACATAACTGGTGCAGTTAAGGGCACTGCTTAAGCCATGAGTAAAGCTAATTGCTGCAACCCGCGCTTGATGAAAACCGCTAAACCAAAAATGACTCTTAGCCTGTTTGGAGGTTAACGCCACACCTTGGTTGGTTGCTTCTCGGTAATGGGTGCGAGTCGCCAACTTTTCAATCAGTTGATACACCTTCGAAAATTGTTCGCGGCTGCTGAGCTCGCTGTAAGACTCAATATGACAGTCACTATTGAGCTCACGTTTTGCCTGGGAAAAAGCCGCGCGTAGAACGTCATTAATGGTATCGGTGCGCTCAGTTGTACTCGCAGCTCTGGTACCAGAACTCATATCTGAAGTTATATCAGTAAGTTGCTGCATCGCACTTAGCACTGCATGTGGGTGCAAGCGCAACTGGGCAGCTTTAAGGGCCGGTAGCATCAACAGAGATTGCTTAGCAGTTGCTAGCTGTACCCATTTACCGGCATTTATCGCGTTAATACTGGTATTTAGCAGCTTATCAAAGCTGTCACTTGAGTGTTCAGTTGCGTTATCGACCAGAAGCTTGACCAGTTCAAATTCACTCGATTGGCTCAAGATGTTAGTTGCGCTTAACTCAGGCAAGAGTGCTGATAAGTTATCAGCACTCATTTGTGGCGCAGGCAGCAAAATCAGTGCGATGCGCAGCGGCATCACACTTGCTTTAGGCGTTTGTTCCACTATGTCGCCTCACTGTCAGTTGCTAACGTTTTGTTTGTTAGCGCAGCAGGCAAAAACGCTGAGTTCAAGCTTTTGCTAATGGTGATTTTAGCTGACTTGAACATGGCACTTAACTCGCCATTGTCATGGTATAGCATCACATTGGCTTCAAGTGAGCGCGTGTTGTGTTTAATCACTTCAAGCTCAATCACACCTGTTTCACCAAAGGCCATAGGCTGGTAGGAAACAAACTCGCCAATTGCCGAAGGCAGACTTGCCGATCCGGTTTTAAGTCGTGCCCAAACGAGCATGGCTTGCAGCAGTAGATCTTCGGCAAAAGGCTGGCTACCACCCAGATGATTTTGCGGTAAAAACTCGCCACAATCAGCGAGGTTTACTGCTGGTAAGGCAACCTTTGCGATTAAGCCTTGCTCGTCAAAACGAACAACAGACTCGATGCCCTGCAGGCGTGGACCATGAAACAGAGTCCCGTTGCTATAAAGCTCTTTAGCCGTGGTGATCACTTGAGTGGCACCTAAGTTAAATTGCTTGCTAGTGCGCTCACTGAGCTTGTTACTTATTTGGTCACTGACAAGCGTCGCCTTATATTGCGGACGACCATTGCAGCTGATCAATGCTTGCAGCGTTGCAGGGTCAGAGCTTGTAGGGGTTAGCTCAAGGGTTAGCTCTTGCGCCGCATCAGTCTCAAATACAATGCCTTTTAATAGCTTGTAATCAAGTACCTTAACTTGAGCGCCAAGCATGTCGCTTGCCACTTCTCGCATCCAGTCGATAGCACATACCGTTGGCAGCACACTGTTACCGCCAATGCGGTGATCTTCAATGAAGGCCATCGCACTTGGGGTTAGTAGGCGCGTTGCGGTGAAAGCTTGCAGTGGTGAATTTTGTGCATCAGCACGCGGATGCGATGTTGTTAGCACCTCATCCGCATTAAGCTTTTTTACAGAAGCAGCCTCAGTTGCTTTTGTGTCGCTTTTGCCTTGCATTGACGTACCAATTAGCAATTGCACGCCGGTTTCACCTAATAGCTGAGTCGCAAATAATTCAGCGCCCGCTTTAAGTGGAATAACGTACACACCACGGTCGGTAAACATCTTCTTCAGTGCAGGATTAACCATACCGCCATCCCAAGGGCCCCAGTTAAAGCTCATGACTTTAGCTTGAGGGTTGCGAGCAGTGAACTGCAATGCCGCCTTATTGAGAATATCGTTCGACATCGCATAATCGCTTTGCCCTGTGTTACCGTAGAACCCCGCTGCAGATGAGAACATAGCTAACAGTTTGATCTTGCTTGGCTCAAGTGCAGCAAGTAGTGCTTTAAGGCCATTGACCTTAGTGCCATAAACGCGTGCAAGTTCAGCAAGGGTTTTATCTTGAATGTGTTTGTCAGCTAACACGCCCGCGCCGTGAATCAGACCCGTGATTTCACTTGAGCGACCTTTTAGCGCTGCTGTGATTGCCGCGCTGTCGGTCACGTCCATGCTGACATATTCAGCTGAAGCGCCAACGTTGCTAAAGGCGGTTAGGGCTGCGTTGATCTCAATACTGCTTTGTACTGGCCAAACAGCCGCTTCAACTTGCTTTGGCGTTGGCTTTTGACCTGTTGAGATAATATGCGCAATCGCCGCAGATTTTAGCTCGCTAGTTTGCTTACCTTCAGCCCAGCTTGGCAATGCTTGTAATTCGCTACGGCCAGCTAAAATAAAGTGTGATTGAGTGCGAGCGGCTAATGACAGCGCGCATTCAAATGTCACACCTTTTGCGCCACCGGTCACCAGTATTTTATCTGTACTGTTTAGCTCGGCTGGAGCGGTTTTATTGCAGGCTTCACCGGCAATGAGTGTTACGCGGTTAATTTGGCCTTCAACTAAGCTTAACCCTACTTCTGGCAGCTGAACTTGGCTATCAAATAGTTCACTAGTAATGGCATCAGCAAAGTGTGTTGCATCAACATCTGTTGCAATGTCCAGCGCACGACAGAAAACCTGTGGCCATTCATGGCTTAAGGTTTTAGTTAAGCCTGCTAGTGCAGCTTGGTTAAGTTCGGCATCTTTTAGTGCATCGGTATTTAAGTAACCAAAGCCACCGTCGATACGACTGACGGTAATGAAACAGCGACGAGCGTCAGCTTTTGCATCTACAAGCGGTGTTTGTACTAGCTTTGGTTGCAACAGTTTTGCCCACAAGAACGCATTGCTAACGTGAGTAAAGCTTTGCGCATCTAGGTTGACTGCTGTTTGCTCAGTGGCATTGGCTTCAGGTTGTAAGTGGATAAAGCCACCAATAGTGCCAACCTGAGTTTCAATCTCTGCAATAACCGCAGTAATACTTGTTTCAAGCTCAGATTCTTCGCTTGAGGCAAGTTCAAAGCTGGCAACATCGCTTGAAAGTGGCGATTGTGGCTGGCCAGCAGCAAGACGCACAACGGCAACTTTAAGACCTTGTTTTGTTAGTTTCTCTGCAAGAACACCCGCGTTATGACCATCATCATTGATCACAAGGGTTGTATCTGCGGCGAAACAGTCTTGTAGCTTGTCCGCCGCATTAAGCTTTTTTAGCGCTACCTCGCTATGAGGAGGAAGTTCTACTCTTGGTTCTGCAGACAATGGCGCTGGCTTAACAGAGCCTTCAGCTGCACTTGTATTAGCAGAGCCCTCAGCTGCACTTGGAGCGAGCTTAGAGCCTTCAGCTGGCAGTTTACTGCCCATATAAGCCACGATTTCGCCCAGTGTTCTACACTCTGCTAGATCTTCAGGATTAAGTTCAGGCAGACCCGGTAGCTCATCTTGTACTGTGCCAAGAATCTCAACGCGCTTGATTGAATCGATACCTAAATCAGCTTCCATATCCATGCTTAGCTCAAGCATTTCAGTTGGGTAACCGGTTTTATCGGCAACTACAGACATCATAGTAGCCTGTACCTTGTCGGCACTTAGACCGTTTGCAGCTGGTGTAGATGAAAGCGCAGAGCCTTCAGCGGCACTAACATTAAGAACCGCCGCAGCGCTAGAGCCCTCAGCTGGCAGTTTACTGCCCATATAAGCCACGATTTCGCCCAGTGTTCTACACTCTGCTAGATCTTCAGGATTAAGTTCAGGCAGACCCGGTAGCTCATCTTGTACTGTGCCAAGAATCTCAACGCGCTTGATTGAATCGATACCTAAATCAGCTTCCATATCCATGCTTAGCTCAAGCATTTCAGTTGGGTAACCGGTTTTTTCGGCAACCACTGACATCATAGTAGCCTGTACTTTTTCGGCAGAAAGGCCGTTTGCTGTGGCCACTAGCGTAACAGTCGCAGCAGTAGTAACTGGAATTGATGAAAGCTTGCTATTCATGTACGCCACGATTTCGCCAAGGGTACGACACTCAGCAAGATCTTCTGGGCTAAGCTCAGGCAGACCCGGTAGCTCGTCTTGTACTGTACCTAAAATCTCAACGCGCTTGATAGAATCGATGCCTAGGTCGGCTTCCATATCCATTTCAAGCTCTAGCATTTCAGTTGGGTAACCGGTTTTTTCGGCAACCACTGACATCATAGTAGCCTGTACTTTTTCGGCAGAAAGGCCGTTTGCTGTGGCCACTAGCGTAACAGTCGCAGCAGTAGTAACTGGAATTGATGAAAGCTTGCTATTCATGTACGCCACGATTTCGCCAAGGGTACGACACTCAGCAAGATCTTCTGGGCTAAGCTCAGGCAAACCCGGTAGCTCATCTTGTACTGTGCCAAGAATTTCAACGCGCTTGATAGAATCGATGCCTAGGTCGGCTTCCATATCCATTTCAAGCTCTAGCATTTCAGTTGGGTAACCGGTTTTTTCGGCAACCACTGACATCATAGTAGCCTGTACTTTTTGCGCGCTCAAGGCTGTTTCAGCGCTCAGACCGTTTACTGCTGGTGCAGCAGCTACTTGAGGCGCCGCGGCGGCAGTTGTTGAAAGCGCAGAGCCTTCAGCTGGCAGTTTACTGCCCATATAAGCCACGATCTCGCCAAGGGTACGACACTCTGCTAGATCTTCAGGGCTAAGCTCAGGCAGACCCGGTAGCTCGTCTTGTACTGTACCTAAAATCTCAACGCGCTTGATAGAATCAATGCCTAGGTCGGCTTCCATATCCATTTCAAGCTCTAGCATTTCAGTTGGGTAACCTGTCTTCTCGGCAACCACAGACATCATAGTGCTTTGCACTTTTGCAGCGCTCAAGGCTGTTTGCGAGCTCAAGGCTGTTTCTGTGCTCAGGGCTGTTTGCGAGCTCAAGGCTGTTTCAGCGCTAATAGCGACAGCTGGGCTTGTAGCACTTGTATGAGTCGGTACGATAGCAGCTTGAGCTGGCGCTGCTTGACGAGCAACTTGTACTGGGGCAGTTTGAACAGGAGCTGATTGTACCGGCGTAGTCTGAATCGGAGCAGGTGCTGTTACAGGTGCAGGCTGTGCTTGTGGAGCTTGAGTCGGCTGCACTGGCGCACTGTTTACCGGAGCTTCAATCGCAGGTTGAGTAACAACTTGGCTTTGAATAGCTTCATTGTGAATGACAGGCGCATAAGTTGCTTGGTTGCCATTGAGTAGGTTCAATGCTGCAATATTGCTACCCGCTTGCATTTCTAAGAATTGGGTATGGCTTTGCAGTGTTTGCGCTTGTAGCTGGTGGAACTGCTCCATAGAGCGCTGTAGGCTCTCAGGGATCGCAACACCTGAACTTGCCAGTTTAGTCTGCTCTGTCATCAAGGTTGTGAAAGTCTCGCCGTATTGCTGCGGGATCTCCAAGAACTGCTGATGCAGCTGAGCGGTTTGCTGCTGCGCGGCAAAGAAGTTACTTAATGCATCACCGCTAATGCTATGAGCTGCTGGCTTACTGTTTTTAGACACAAATTGGCTCTCTATACCGGAATCTATAACTGGATCTACAACTGAACGGGCTTGGACTGCATTGGCTTGCATTGCACCCGCTGGGGCTGCAACCTCAATAATCTTTTCAACTTCAACGATTTTTTCTACAATTTTTTCGACTTCAACAAGCTTTTCAACTTCAACCACTTTTTCCTCAATCACACGTTCGATTTGAGACGTTACTATGCCCGTCTCTAGTGACTTAGCCATTTTAGCCCGTGTTGCTTTACTGATATGGTTGGCAGCGTTCAGCGAAATACTCATTGGTGACTTTTTCGCTGGCGCTGCGATATCGGCCTGGTATGGGTCGATATTATCAAGCTTGATACCGGCAACCGCTAATTGAACTGCAGCTTGCTTTAGCTGTAGGTCGCTATCGCCTTTAGGGCTTGGGTTAATTGAGATGGCGCAAATGTCGCTCATATGCTCTGCAAGGGTGCCTTGTACCAACTTTTGCAGGATGTTTTTTGGGCCAAATTCGACAAATATGCGTGCACCCGCTTCATACATAGCATCAAGTTGAGTGGTAAAGCGTACCGATTGAAGCATATGTTTCTTAAACGAGGTTTTAATCTTTGCTGCAGTGCTGTCATAAAGTGCGCCAGTTGCATTTGAGTAAAGCGCACGGCTCGCTTTAGTAAACTTGGCGGCATCAATCGCTTTGGCAAATGGCGCCTGAGCATGACCAACAAGTTCGGTGTGGAAAGCGCCAGATACGGGTAGGTTAATCGCTTTATAACCAAGCTCGCCTAGTGCTTTGGCGGCATCCGCTGTGGTGGCGGTTGGGCCGGCTATAACCGATTGCGTTGGGGCGTTGTAGTTAGCGACTTTTACGCCGTCGAACTTGGCGATTGTGTTTTCAAGTGTACCTAAATCATCCGCTTTATGGATAACCGCAAACATGGCGCCACAATCAGCATCTTGACCGTCTTTCGTTTTAGCTTTAGTGGCCATGGCATCACCACGAGCAAAAGCCAGCTTGTAGTAATCATCAGCTGAAATCACACCTGCGGCGCATAAGGCGCTTAGCTCACCAAAACTATGACCCGCCACCATATCGGCATTAAAACCTGCAGCGGTGAACAGCTCATACTGACCCATAGAGATCGCGCCGATAGCACTTTGTGCATTGGCGGTATTGGTCAGAATCGCTTCTTGGGTTGTTAAGTCGTCTTTATTAAATACAGGCTTTGGATATAGCGTTTGCGACAATGGTGTTTTGTTGTTGGCGGCAAAAACTTTATCGGCAGTCACAAACTGCTGGCGCATCTCTGGGTAGTAACAGGCAAGCTCGCGGCCCATATTCAGATACTGAGAGCCTTGGCCTGCAAATAATGCGGCGACTTTACCTTCAATCGCGGCTGTGCGGTAGCTCGTGCCACCAGGCAGCTGCCATGCGGCATCATCACTCGATGACAGTTTTGCAATCGCTTGCTTAATTTGGTTGGCTAATTCTTCGCGAGAGTTTGCCACTAAACCAAGACGTGGCGCAGTTGTATCAAGCTCACGTAAGGCGTAGTTTGCAGCAGCATCTTTGAGGTTAAATTCAGCTTGCTCTGCTGATGCTGCAAGTGTGTTTAGCTCCTTTATCAATGTCGCTTTATCGCTAGCGCTGACTAAGAAGCTTTGAGCTACATGGCGTTGGCGGTACTTAGCCTTCTCACTATCATCGCGTTTATGCTCATTATTGTACTCTTCCAATACAAAGTGGAAGTTAGTGCCACCAAAACCAAACGAGCTAATACCCGCACGGCGCGGCGTACCATCAGTACGTGGTAACCACGGACGGGTTTCAGTGTTTAGATAAAACGGCGAGTTCTCGATATCAAGCTTTGGACTTGGCTGGCTAACGTTAATTGTTGCCGGTAGCACTTTATGATGCAGTGCAAGTGCGGCTTTAATAAGCCCCGCAGTACCTGCAGTTGATTTAGTGTGGCCAATTTGAGATTTAACTGAGCCCAGTGCAATGTGCTGTTTGGTGTCATTGTCGTCGCGAAACACTGAACAAAGACCGGCAAATTCTGCTGCATCGCCTGCTGCCGTACCAGTACCATGGGCTTCGATAAGTCCAAGTGTGTGCGGTGCAAAACCTGCGTCATCATAAGCGCGGTTTAACGCTTTTGCTTGACCAGACGGACGAGGGGCGTAGATAGATTTAAACTTACCATCAGATGATGAGCCTACACCTTTGATCACTGAATAGATCCGGTCGCCATCACGCTCGGCATCTTCAAGGCGCTTAAGCGCCACCATACCAATACCTTCACCAATCATCATGCCTTTAGAGTCGATATCAAATGGCTGAATGGTTTCATTAGTGGTAAAGGCGGGGGTTTTTGAGAAGCTCATGTACATAGATGGTGAGTTATCGGTACAGACACCACCTGTGATCATCATCTCTGAGCGACCTTCGGTCAGCTCTGTGAGCGCCATACGCATCGCGGCGAGTGAGCCTGCACATGCCGCATCAACGACGCAGTTCATGCCACCAAAATCAAATCGGTTGGCAATACGACCAGCAATTACATTACCTAGAGAGCCTGGGAATGAGTTCTCTTCCCAATGCACATATTGGTCTTGGAACTTCTTGATCAGCATTTCGCTGTCAGTGTCACTGATGCCACTGCTAGCGAATACTTTCTTTAGCACTGGGTACTGCAGGCGCGCTGTTAGGCTGTGGCTAATTTTTTGACCGCCGCCGACACCTAAGGTGATACCAATCTTATCTCTGTCGTAACCTTCAGGTAGGTTGGCGTCGGCCAAGACTTCTTTCGCCACGATAAGCGAAAGTAGCTGTGAAGAATCTGTTAGCTCTAGGATATTTGGCGGCAGGCCAAATTCCATTGGGTTGAAATCGACTTCTGGTAAGAAGCCACCACGCTTACAGTAACTCTTGTCTGGCGTACTCTTATTGGCATCATAATATTCTTCTGGCTGCCAGTGAGTCGATGGTAGCTCAGTGATAGCATCAATTTTTTCACTAATAAGATCCCAGAACTTATTTAAGTAACGAGAGTTAGCAAAGATGCTCGCCATGCCAACGATGGCAATCGGCATATCTTTAAGGCGCTTGTTTAAGCGTGAATCAGCTTGTGACTCTTGTGCTTGCTCAGTCGCTTTAGCTGATTGTGTAGGTTTAGAGGTCTGGCTCATTATGAGTCTCCACTGGATGCCTGATTATCAGGCGTCTTGTTGTTTGTTTTAGGCTTATCTTTTGTGGTGTGGCGATTTGGCGTCGCACCAGGAAAGCGCTGTAAAAAAGTGTGATAGTTACGCACGAGTAACTTTCGTAAATGGAATGGCCCATGTTTAAGGACATAGGTCATGTAACGGTTGGTGGCTTGAGTATTGCCATCTTGATATATGTCGAGATAGATCCAATCACTATGGGGATCGATGCCGAGTAAAATAGAGCTAGGTTGCTGCTGTGTTAGCTTTGGCGGAATGGTGAGTGAAACCACCTGTACTACGTTGTCGCCGTCGGTGCTCGGAAGAGCTAAGGTTTTAGCGAGCGTTTCGTAATGCAAGGTATAGGTTTGCACGTCGCTGCCTTGGGTGACCGGAATATGATTAAAGTAACGCATCGGCACGTTAGGGCTAGTAATGTCACTGACCCGTGAGACCCCATAGCGCTTTAAACACCGAGCTAAACCAGAGCGCGACACATTAGGGTTAATAAATTTCTGCGTGGCTTTTAATAAGGTGTCTAGCGGCATCTTCAATTGATAACGCAATCCTACTACCACATATTCTTGTAGCGGGGTTAACGTGGTATTGAGGTGATGCGGTGTATTGGGGGTATTTTCGACAGAGTCGCGTCTGCGCCATTTACGAACGGTGGCTTCACTGATATTCAATATTTTTGAGAGTTGACTCACCCCCAGATCGGATCCTTGAATGAATCGACGCATCTCAGGAGTCGTAGTGGCATTGCGATGCCTTGTTTCGTTGTCAACTTGCGTACACTTATTCGAGTTGTTGTTAACTTCTTTTAAGTATGCACTATTTATTTCTGCCATCAGTTTAGCGGGTATCCGTTAATAATCTGTTGGGACTACATGGTCAAATAGCGCTAGAACCCCAGTTCTAAGTCTGCTGTCATCACAATTTCGTCGATAATTTCAAGCTAATGGCAGAGCAGACTACCTGAGCTGATAAAGCAATACAATCACCTGGGACTTAATAATTGCTGATACGACCAGATTCGGCGAACACTTGTAAGTTAGATTGTTGTTTTGTTGTGTGAATTAAGTAGGTGGATTAAAGGGTGATCTAGGTCAAGCATTAAGCTTTTTAACAGGTCTATACTTGCAATTAACAAAGGTGAAACACGTGTCTTGATGAAATATGGAATGATTTAATAATGTGATAAAAGGAGGCCAATATGGCTACGTTTACGACTGAGCAAATCCGCAATTTTGCGGTGCTCGGACACACAGGTTCAGGGAAATCATCGCTATTGGAGGCGTTGCTGTTTCGCGCTAAAGCGATAACATTAAAGGGCAGGGTCGATAGGGGCACAAATCATGCTGATTTCACTGCCCAAGAAAAATCCCACCGTCACAGTTTAGAACCCTCTTTTCTTAATCTTGATTACAGCTCTCACCATATCAACCTCATCGATACTCCCGGTCTGCCTGACTTTTTTGGACGCGCTTTATTGCCGTTACCCGGTGTAGAGTCGGTGATCTTGGTTATCCATGCGGCAGTCGGTATTGAACCTGTGACGAAAAGAGCCTTTGATGCCGCCCGAAGTCAAGGTAAGGCGGTACTGATTGCGATCAATCATATCGACGGCAATGAGGCGGGGTTGGCGGCGTTATTGCAAAGTATTCAAACTCAGTTTGGCCACCGATGCTTACCCGTTAATCTACCTAACACTGCAGGTGATGGCGTTGTTGATTGCTATCTTCATTACGACCATCACACTGAAACCGCATTTATTGGGGCGCAATCGGCAAGAGATGAACTGGTCGATACCGTACTTGAAGAAGATGAGCAATTAATGGAGCTCTACCTTGAGCAGGGCGAATCTTTAACACCAGAGCAACTGCATGCACCGTTAGAAACTGCATTACGTATGGGGCATTTAGTGCCAGTGTGTTTTACCAGCGCTGAAAGAGATATTGGGATCAGTTCATTACTTGAGGTATTGGTTAAATTAATGCCGAGTCCGTTAGAGGCGAACCCGCCGCAATTTTTTAAGGGCTTTGCCAATGAGGCTAAGCCAATTGATGTTAGCCAGTCAGCCAACGATCATGTATTAGCGCATGTATTTAGAGTGTCGATAGACCCATTTTTTGGCCGCATGGGCGTATTTCGTCTCTATCAAGGCACGATAAACGTAGGGATGAAGTTGTTTCTTGGTCGTGGCCGCAAGCCCTTTAAAGTGACTCACCTGACGAAGCTACAAGGTGATAAACATATTGAGGTTAGCCAGGCTATCCCTGGGGATATTTGTGCAATCGCTAAAGTTGAAGAGTTAGAGGTGGGCACCGTTTTACATGATAGCCACGATGAAGATGAGTTGCACTTGGCTGAGCTCGTTCTGCCTCTGCCAATTTTTGGTTTAGCTGTATCACCCAAAAAACGTGGCGATGAGCAAAAAATATCGGAAGTGCTGAACAAGTTAGTGGCAGAAGATCCGAGTTTACAGATCAGTCGAAGTGACGCTGAGGGGCAAACGGTGTTGAAAGGCCAAGGAGACTTACATCTTCAAATTGCTCTAGAAAAAGCGCAAACCTTATTTAACGTTGATATGGATACCGATACACCGGCAGTTGCTTATCGCGAAACGATTTTGGGAGAAGCCAAATATCGTTACCGTCATAAGAAGCAATCGGGAGGCTCTGGCCAATTTGGTGAAGTGGAGTTGCTGGTTCAGCCTCTATCCCGTGGCGCGGGCTTTGAGTTTGTGAGTAAAGTGGTGGGTGGTTCTGTACCGAGTCAATATATCCCCGCAGTAGAGAAAGGGGTGCGTGAAGCGATGTTAGCTGGAGGCTTAGGTGGTTTCCCAATGCAAGATATTAAGGTCACTATATTAGATGGTAAGCACCATAGCGTTGATTCAAAAGAGATCGCATTTGTGATGGCGGGCAAGCGGGCTTTTATGGAGGCGGTCACATCGGCGCAGCCAGTCATTCTTGAACCAGTTGTAGATATGCAGATTTGCGTTGAACAGAATCAGGTCGGTGATATCACTGGCGATATTAGCGCATCCAGAGGCATAGTGTGTGGTACACAGGCGCAAACTAATGGCATGGTCGAGGTGAGTGTGGAAGCGCCACTGGCAAATGTTGCAGATTATTCCACCAGGCTTAAATCTATGACAGGAGGAGAGGGGCAGTTTTCAATGAGCTTTAGCCGTTACGATGTGGTTCCCGATAGAGTGCAGTCTTCGTTAATGCGTTAAAAGATTGATTTCAGTGGTTTTGGCTATTGTGGTGCCATTTTAGTTTGTGACTGTTGTTTTTAATTAAAACAGGCCACAATAGCCTTACTACCTAAGTTTACATTTGAGCTCGTCTTGTCTGAATTTACTTCAATTAAACTGTATTTTTGTCCGTTAAGGTTAGGGACGCTCGATGCTGACTCTGCGGCCTTAATTAAGACTTGGCTACCGCAAGATGAAGCCGATAAAGTTAATCGTTACATCAAGCAAGAAGCTAAAGATCAAGGCTTGATGGTTAGAGGCTATCTGCGTGCACTTTTATCTAGACAAGTATCCAAACAGGCTAGCTTGAAGCCCCATGAATGGTGTTTTGAGTATGGTGATAAAGGCAAGCCTAGGCTAAGTGCAGCCCAGTTTAAACAAACCGGGATCCATTTTAATATCAGCCATAGCGGCGACTGGCTACTGGTGGGGATCTGTCAGTCAAACTCCCACTCAAATTCTCAATCAAATTTCCGATCTGAGCATGCTAAGCAGACTGGTGCAATTGAGTTTGGGGTCGATATTGAGCGTTGCCGCAGTAGTACCAATATTCATTCGATTTTAAGTCATTATTTCTCTGAGCCTGAAAAGTCTGCATTGTTGGTATTACCAACAGCGTTACAGCGCGAGCGCTTTTTCGACTTATGGGCACTTAAAGAGTCATACATTAAAGCTAAAGGCTTAGGTTTAGCTTTGTCGCTGAAATCTTTCGCCTTCGATTTTGCGCCCTTGATTGAAACGTCATTAGAGCTTGATGGAGCAGTCAGCATTAGCCCGACAATAAAGACTGCTACAAGTGAGCTCGATACAGCTCATCTTCCTGTTAATCAGAACATTCCAGTTAAACACAATATTGACCTTAAACAGGGCATTCCTCTTAAGCAGAGCATTTGCCTCTCGATAGCTCAAGGTCATGGGGATGGACAAGACGCAATGAAGACGCGGCCACAGCAGATGACGGTTGCTAAAGATTGGCACTGCTGGCTTGGGCACTTGGATGCTAACTATCGTTTTGCGCTGAGTATTGGCCCCTGCCATCAGGCAAGCATTAACGCGGCAGAGGTTAACTTAAAGTCACTATTAGCCGATTGATGCTAGCGGATTAATATTAGCAGAGTGATTTGTGGATTTTGAGTAATAAAAGCGGGGCCTCAACAAATAGCCCCGTTTTATGTTTAACCACTTTTGTTAGCGAACTTTACCTTACTGAGCTTTGCGCTAGTGAGCTAACCGCTTACTTTACTGGGGTCGGTACAATCTCAAAGTCAGGATTGAACTCCACCATGCTGCTGGCTATTTTGCCAAAGGCTTCTTTATCGCCTGTCAGCTTTGCATCACCGCTTGCTAATAGCGCTTTAAGGGTTACCTGCCCGAGTAGAATGCGATTAACATCCGCTTTGTTGACGATGAGGTTGGCATCTGCTTGTTGCTCCTTATCGACAACGGCGTTACTTAGGTTGCCGTTGCTAAGTTCAACGTAAAGAATGTCTTTAGTGTCTGGGGTGATAATATTCATCTTAACTAAGCCGTGCTTTGCGGCGAGCTGACTGTCAATTTTAACGGCAAGGAAGTCGAACAGTGTTGGCATATCCATTTCACTAATGACATCTGCTGATGCGGTCTTAGGTGCACCTGCTTGAATGCCGACCCTTAGCTCTTGCGCACCAGTAAGATAGATATTTCTCCACCCTGCGCCTTCAGACTGATAACCTAATTGCTCGTAAGAATCGGCAAGAAGTTGTCGCGCTTCATTGTTTTCAGGATAGGCGGTCACGACCTTATTTAGTGCCGTAGCGACAAAGCGATACTCACCCTGAGCGTAGTCATTTTTAGCACGTTTAACCGCAGCATCTGCTCCGCCCATATATTCGACAAACTTTGCCGACTCTTGTTGAGTTGGCAGCGGATTTAGGTTGGCTGGATTCATATCAAAGTAGCCTAGATACTTGTTATATACCGCTTTGGCATTATGGCTATAAGTGCCGTGATAGCCGTTAGTGTGCCAAGTTTTATAGATGGACTCTGGGATTGTATCTTGAATCGCATCGCCAATATCTTGAATGCCTACGCCATCATTTGCCAACCTCAAGGTTTGGTTATGCACTAAGCCATAGTTATCTCGTTGTAGGCGCAAGAATTCATTGATCTCCTGGTTACCCCAGACCGGCGCTGAGTGAGCGGCAAACAGCACCTCAACATCATTACCAAAGGCATTAATCATCTCGTTAATATCTTTTGACCATTTGAGTGAGTCACGTACTTTCGCGCCACGCAAGGTGTAAATATTGTGCATTCCTTGGTAAGTCAGCTCTGCAGTCCAAAGTGCGTTTTTTGATGGAATGTAGGTGATCATTTGTGATTCAGCCTCAGTACCAGATGCGTCCATAAACACCATTTCTAGACCATCAATAGTGAGTGTTTCCCACTTACCCTCGCCATTTAAGGTGTAATCAGGTGCCACATAAGTGATCTCACCTTTTGATAAGCCTTTACCTAATGCGGCGTCAACAATACCGTGATCATGCTTGCCTAGTGTTGCACCATATTGGTAAGCGGCTCGGCGGCTCATGGCATTACCAGCGAGCACGTTTTCATCAACAATCTCTTTGGTGATGTTATCTGAGCCGTAGACTTTGACATTAGGAAACATCTCTTGTACCCCACGAGCGCCACCAAAGTGATCGGCATGGCTATGGGAGTAAATCATGGCAACCACGGGAAGCTCGCCGTCTTCAGGCAAGTTAGCTAAAGCAAATTTAAGTGATGCCTTTGCAGCTTCTTTAGTTAGCAAGACATCGTAGGCTATCCAGCCATTGTCACTGCGAATAAGGGTTAGGTTCGATAAATCAGTCCCGCGAACTTGGTAGATCCCATCGCTAACCTTGTATAAACCATTCGGTACCATATTGAGCTGGGCTTGGCGATAGAGTGATGGGTTCACTGAGTCGGGAGTCTTGTCGCTGATAAAGGCAAATTCAGCTCTGAGAATGTCGGCTGTGGCTTTATCAAATTTGGCTACGAGGTTTTTTGAGGACTGCTCGAAAGCGCGAGTATCGGTAAAATTAAGGGTGTCCGCTACGGCCTGATTGTGGGCGATAGTGTGTTTAGTCGCATCTTTACCTTGATAATGCACTGTTATGTGATCATGTTCGTGCTGGGCTGCGGCAGCATTGAACGAGAAAATAGAGACGATTGAGATAGCAAGTAGTGTCTGTTTCATAGGATACCCTTTTAAGATTGAATAGGTTCAAAGTGTTAAGTCTCTGTGCTGGCATTAACTTGTGATGCTGTAACGAGACTTTTGCTTGATTGAGGCCAGTATATTGATCTTGGAAGGATTAATAATTAGCGCTAACTTAGAACTTAGTATTTATAATATGAATGAGTGGGCCCTCTATGTTTGTGACGACTAATCATGGTTTACTAAAGCGTTGGACTTTATTTTCACCCTGCAATGTTGAAGATTTGAGTTAATGACATAGTTTGATTCGGCTCTGTGATTAGGGCCTGTGATTAGGCTCTGTGAATCGGTCTATCAAGATCCGATAGGCTTGGATGTAATATGTTGGGTTAATCTTTTATGGGAGCGAGAGTGTCTTATGTCACAGCAAAAAGCATTCGATCTTAATCTATTTCGGGTTTTTACTGCCGTATATCGAACGTCATCATTTAGCCAGGCTGCAGAGGAGCTCGACTTGACGCAGTCCTCAGTGAGTAACGCCATAGCCCGGTTAAAAATAATAGTCGGAGAGGCGTTGTTCATTCGGGTGGGAAGAGGAGTGAAACCCACCGCCAGTGCGATGAATCTGTATCAACAATTAGCACCAGCAATGTCAACGATTGAACAGGTGGCGACGAGTTTTGAAGCATTTGATGCCCACTCAAGCGAGCGTACCTTTTATGTGTATGCGAGCGAGTCGGCGATACAACTTCTGCAAGGCTTGGTTGAGCAAGTCTTACATGGCCTTTCAATCAATATTGTATTTCGTGAACCGCCGTTAATAGAGGAAGAGTTGCAGATGGATCTGCAGCTAGAGAAAATCGACTTAGCACTGGATATCTGGCTACCCGAGTCGACATCGTTTAAAAGTCAGAAGGTGATGCAGGATAAATTGGTGTGTGTGGCAAGAAAAGATCACCCACGGATCAATGGCACAATGACCCAGGATCAATATTTTAGTGAAAAGCATATTATTTTTAAAATGCGCCGCTATAACTTAAGTGTTGCCGAACTGCTGACTAAACATGTTTTACCGGCTAGACAGATGCACAGTGAGCAATCATCGATTTTAAGTATGATGGCAGTGGCCTCTAAAAGTGATGCACTAGCTATCGCCTCTAAATCCTATACTGATGAATATGCAGCCTTGTTAGGGTTACAGGTATTTGAGTTGCCCTTTGATGTGGAGCCTATCGAGTATTACATGGTATGGAGTCACAAATTGCAGCTAAGTCCGGCGAATATCTGGCTTAGGGATACGTTAAATTTAGCCATTGAACTTAGAGGACTGGCTTGAGGGACGGGGGCTTTTTACTTCTGTGTTGATTGATTTCATACGGGAACAAGCATTCCACCATCTCTTTGCCTGAATGAGTTAGCCAAAAAACACTCTAGGTAGATCACTTTATTATACTGGTTGGTATGGGTGTAAAAAATGCCTGTCAGCTCATGCTGTACAGGCATTTTTAAAGCCGAGATACTTACTGTCTGGCTAGACGTTGGTTCTCTGCCGGATGTTCAAAGTCGCTGCGATACGGATTGATATCTAAACCACCACGGCGAGTGTAACGGGCGTAAACGGTTAGTTTCGCACATTGGCAGAAACGTTTGAGATCAACGAAAATTCGCTCAACACATTGCTCGTGAAACTCATTATGCTGTCTAAATGAGATGAGATATCTAAGTAACTTCTCACGGTCAATCTTTGGCCCTTGATAGCGGATCATCACTGTGCCCCAGTCTGGCTGTGAAGTGATTAGGCAGTTTGATTTTAACAAGTTTGATGTCAAGGTCTCTGCGACAATCGCTTTACTATCGACGCTGTCAACTAAGTAGTCAGGGTTGAAGCTATAGTCATCAACTTCAATATCTAGATCATCGATACAGGTACCCGGTAGCTCTACAATGCGCTGGTGGCTAAACTGTTTCGGCTCGATAACTTTAACAGTGACTTCGCCATCGGCGCAGGCGCATAAATCTTGGGTTAAGCGCTCTTGTACCGCTTGCAGGCTATCGAATCGAGTCTGGTTATAGCTGTTTAAATACAGCTTGAACGATTTAGACTCGATAAGATTCTTACTATCAAAACTGAGACTAAACTCAGCAATAGCCACCATAGGCTTGCCTTTCGCATTTAACCAGGAAAGCTCATAGCCAGTCCAAATATCACTGCCATGAAACGGCAATTCTTGAGTCAGGCCAATAGCATCACGGTTTAACTTACGCGGCACGCCTTGAAGTAAAGATGCATCATACTGCTCTTGATAACCTGTCGACTTTCCAAGCGTTAATTCTGAAAGTTCGGGTGCGTTACTATAGGGATCATGATGTTGTGTCATCAATACGGTTTCCATGTCAAAATAGACCCCTATTATAACTGATTTTGGAACTGGCTTAAGTGTCTTCTTTACCCGCTTTAGATCTTTTTTTATCTAAATATCAACAAGCCTATGTAGAAAAGCTTGGTGAGCAGCCTCGATATTACGCCCAGCAGCAAGAGTCTGACTGCATTACGAGTGAACCTGATGCCGATGAAGCGGTTTTTTGGCAAGCTGTGATCAGAGACGAGCCTGGTCAGTTTGATAATGTTGAAACAGCACTAGAGCTTAGCTTGACCCCTGAAATTAATGCTTTTTATGGCCGTCACTTTTCTGCGCCGCTGTTTTTTGACTCAAAGTGGGGCACTGGTGAGCTTATTCAAGTTTGGAATCAAACAGACTTTGAATACTTGCAGCAAAATATCATTGGTCACTTAATGATGAAGAAGAAGCTTAAGCAAGAGCAAACTTGGTTTATTGGCGTTCTCGATGAAGCTGATAACATGCTGACGGTGAATAATGCCGACGGCAGTGTGTGGATTGAGATCCCAGGTGAAGCGCAGAGTACTATGCTTGCTAAGTCGTTGAATGAATTTATTGAGCAATTAACGCCCAGAGTGACGCCGCCAGTAAAGCTGATTGAAGAGTCTATGCCAGAGCTCGATCACCCAGGTATTTGGCAGCGTATGAAATTAATGTGGCGCAATCTACGCGGCAAGTAATCGATTTATTCATTGTATAAAGAAAAATGGCTCAATATTAATTGAGCCATTTTTTTATGGGGAAATTTATAGCAAAGCTATTTTTTTAGGAAAGCTATCGAGCTTTATAAGTGATCCCAAGAGATATTAGACACGATGCGGCAGGTCTCGCAGCGAAAATGAAACATATCTAATAATGGCTCATCGAGTAACCAGTCTTTGCTACCACACTTAGGGCAGGGGCGCTGCTTTTCAACGGCAAGGCTTTCACCGCCAACGCGGTACAAGTAATAATAAGTTGGAATTTGGGTTAGGTATTCAACTCTGCCCCGTAGATCCCAGCCACGTCTAAAGAGGTCACTTTGGTGGCTAGTTAACTCTTCAAGCGCTGCAAACTCAGCCTTGGTTGCAGCAGCCATTTGCAGCTCATCACAGGCTTGCCATTCAGTTTGCCAACGGATCAGGCGTTTATGGTCGCCATTGGCTGTCGCTGGGATTTGATATAACGGGATAGGCTGCAGGGTATCGCCGTTTCGAAGCGGTGAGCACATATGCACATAACTGGTATATAACAGCTGCCAGCTAGGAGTCTCTTGACTTGAGACCTCAGAATTAATGTCCTGGCCGATATACTTCTCTCGTGGGGCTAATAGCTTGGCTTCGGTCAGTTCACTGAGTGCTGTTTCAACCCATGGGCTGTTGAAGCGCTTAGATAAGCTACTTTTCTCTGGCGTTAGCAGCCTGACTTTAAATTCGCCATCGTTAAAGGCGACGGCAAATTCACGGCCTAAAATTTGCCCATTAGCGCGATACGCTTCAAGTAAGCCATTAATCGCTTTTTCTGCGGCTGTGATTGTAGTGTTATCAAAGCATTCAAATCGTAACTCAATCACATGCATTAGATATTGTTTCCTTCACTGGTATTTTGGTGTGTTTTAACTTCACTAAGTTGCTGCTTTAGTTCGCTATACTGCTGTTTTAGAACACTGAACTCACCTTTTAACAGGCTAAACTCTTGCTCAAGTTGAGTGATTTTATTTGCTTGCTCTGAGTGACTTAATGCGGCGTTGTCATCGCTTTCCTTTGCAGTGGATATCAGCGCCGACAAGGCTTTTTTGTCTTCAGTACTCATGGATTTAAACTGTTGCAACCCTTGGATCAATATAGGCATTGCTATGCTATTGCCGAGTTTAGTCTTTATGAGTGCCAGTGTTGCGGCTTTGCCTTCATCATCGAGCCTTTTGGCGGCAGCTAGTACTTGTTCTATTGGACTCATGGTTCGTCAAATTCCTTACTCGTTAGCATTTTCGTTAATCTATTAGCGAAGCTAAAACGATGAAATTAATAAAGTATTGTTAAAACAGTAACTTAGTGTTTGGCATGTTAATTGCTTTTTAAATAAAATTAAAACAATGTTAATACAGGAAGTTAAAGTGAAAAATAATTTATTAGGTTTAGTGTTTTTTGGGATTGCAAGCTTAGGGCTAACTGGCTGCGTGGTCAACGTTGGTGATGGCGGATCAGAGAATGGTTCATGGGAAAAGGTTCAGGATAAAAACCGCGACAATTTGTCAAAAATCTCTCTTGGTATGTCTAAGAACCAAGTAACGACGCTAATGGGAACGGCTGATTTTAATGAAGCATACATTCAGCAAGATAAAGAGGTATACGTGCTTTTTTATCGAACTCAACGCACCCATGGTGATGGCAAGACTACAAAGGATGAATGTACACCTGTGGTGATCAGTAATAATGCGGTAGTAGGCTGGGGAGAAATGGCCTACAGCAAAATTTAGATCGCAATAGGCTTATTTTCTTAAAAGGGTGTCCAGCTGGTCGATTATTTCAGTCCACTGGGCATCTTCATTAAACGATTCAACTAAAAAATGTTTCTGTGAAGCAGTCCAAAACGGCGCTTCATGTAGCCGTACGTCAGCTGCTAATCCATGTTCAGCAATGAACTTTTCAATGGCTTCTTCATGACTTTCTAAACCCATTTGTAAAAAGAGCTGGGTGAGATCTTGTGGGGTGGTATCCATAACATATTTTACCTTGCGTTAATGATTTCTCGCTTTATCTCAGTATGGACGATAAAGCGATTTATCGGCAAAACCGTCACTCATTTTTTGACATTGCGCTTTGGAATTGATTATTAATTGCACTTTTCTAAGGGCTTGCTACATTGGAGTTGTGTGATGGAGAACAAGGAAAATAACAATGGAAAATCAAACCATGGAAGAATGCCGCGCAGTTTACTTAACCGCTGAAGATTTACGCATTGCAGCCTCTATTCTATATAACGCCTATCATGATGACCCTTTCTTTTTAGAAGCTTTATTTAATGGCGATAAAGCGCAGTACGAACAAAAACTTCGAGGTGCGATTCGAGAAGAACTTAATGAGATCTGGCAGCAAGAACAGGCACTAATTGGTATGTTTGCTGGAGAAAGATTGGTAGGTGTTGCTTGTATCATGACTCAGCAAATACCGTTAGGTGAGGCGCGTTATTGGCATTGGCGTTTAAAAATGCTGTTAAGTACGGGCTGGCAATCGACTCAGGCACTTATTCATAAAGAAAATCAAATAATCGATAATTTGCCGAGTAATCAATGTGGCATTTTGCAATTTATTGCGATAGCAAATAACGAGCAAGGCAAAGGCTATGGCAGCTTACTGGTAAAAGCTGTTCAAAGTTGGTGTGATGAACAGCCGCATCTTGATGGCGTGGGTGTTTTTGCCAGCACGGCATCTCATATTGGTTTGTTTGCTGCACATGGCTTTGAAAGTCTAGAGCAGTTAGCGATTGGAAAAGTAAGCGGAGAACTACTGTTTTATCGAGGGCTGAACAATGAGTAAGCGCTTTGAGTCTTTTTGGGAGTTTTATCCTTTTTACTTGTCTCAACATCAGCATCAAACCTGTCGAGCTTTGCATTATGTAGGTAGTAGCCTAGTTATCTTAACGATGATTTATGCCTTATTGAGTGGTCAATGGTGGATGTTATGGCTGTTACCTGTAATTGGCTATGGCTTTGCTTGGATAGGCCATTTTATTTTTGAAAAAAATCGTCCCGCAACATTTGAGTATCCCTTATACAGTTTTTTAGCTGATTGGGTAATGCTATTTAGGGCGTTAACTCATAAAAATCAGTAAGAAACTCGCTTTGAGATAGGATTCTTGTAAGAGATCTCTCACGCAATTGTGGGATATCAGTAAAGTCTCATAGAGATACGAGTCTTTGTTTGTTATCAAGCTGTTGTTTTTAAAGGTTTTTCGGGTTTATTTTGTTGTTAGTGTTTGGTTGCCACTTTGTATTTTTAATAAAACTGTTAAGTAATCGCTATAGCGAGTGAGTAAACTGGAAACCAGAAAGTGATTGATTTTGCAGGATGCAAATAGGACAACCTCAGGAAGAGGATTTTAGCTTAGGATAGGCTAATGAATGGACTCAGTACGTTTAGTACAAGGATATAAAAGGACTTACAAGGAAGATGCTGGAAGCAAGTTAACCAAGGATGATGCAAGGATCGCACATATATAGCGGGAAAGCTAAAATAAAGCTGTGCTAGGGCGTACCAATTGGTACGCCCTTTCTATTTTGGGCGAGATCAGATTATTCGCTTCGATTGATGTAAGAGATCTCTTACAGGTTCGTGAGAAATTAGTCCTAAATTAAGCTGTTTAAATGTATCTAAATAGCATAAACAATTTAAATACAATGTGTTAGCTTGGTTGGTTGTTTAATGGTTTGTTAAGGTGCGTGTTAAATAAATGTTTGGTCACGTATTTATCTTACATTTTGAATTACTATTTAGATGTGCAAGGAAGCATGATTTATTAAGGAAGGTTCACGGACGAGCGAGTGTCGAGACTACGGCACTTAATGGATGACTATCATGGACGAGGCTTTCAAGGACTGATTGCTGGTAATACCAAGGAACGGCCAAACAATCCAGGATGGAAGGTTTTGCTACCTAGGAAGGTAGGAGCGCTAAGGATAGTGATGGAATGGACTCTCAAGGATGACGTTGGACACGCTCAGGGTAGAGCAAGCTTGGTAAATGGACTATCAAGAAGAATGGAAGCGTATCGTAAGATACAAGGAAGATAAGGACTCATGGATGATGCAGGAGCAAAGTTACGCATGGATGGTGCAGGGAGCACTCATATAGCAGGATGAGCTTACACAATGATAGAAAAGGCGCGTCTCCTCTGGGGCCGCGCCTTTACTTCTTTTATAGGGCTCTGTTTATTTACATCAGCTTTAACGTTAAAGCTAACCTAACGTGCAGGGTTATTTACACCCACCAGAGCTGCAGTTGCCACGAGAGCGCCCGCCACCACAACCACCACCTAAAGAACCTTTCGACTCTGGCGCTTCATGCCATTCAGGTTCAGGGAAAATTGGCCATTGGATTTTTTGTATTTTTTTGCCGTGCATCCATAAGTTGCCACGGTATTGATTAATCCCATCAGTGCTAAACTCAAACAAATACTTTACTTTCCATGTGAGACCACTGCTGCCCCCTAGACTCGGTTTGGCTGACTCTTGGGCAATAGCAAGTAATTGTACTTTCTGTTTTTGGCATTCTTTATTTACGAAAATACGACTAATCTCAGCCATTTGCCTGAGTTGCCAAAAAAAAGCTGCAATAAGAATTACTGCTGCAATGATTAAAAAGTCTGTCATCATCCTTTCGTTACCTTAAACAAGCCGCCAATCGCGGCTGCAAGCTCTGCGCTACGATTAGGATTTCGCAATTGAGCCAGTAGCTGAGTGCGAATTAATGGAATAGCCACAATATCAGCAAAAATCTGGTTAAAGAAGTGCTGTTCTTGCTTTGCTAAAGCTTCTAAGTAGATAGTGAGAGTTTGCTCATCTTTTAATGCTGACCAATTACGAGCGGCTATGGTGATGAGCATGTCTAAAGATAAGTTGTTCGTTTCATGTAAGTGAACGATGGCTTGTTGACTTAACTGCGGCTGAGAAGCCAATGCCCTAAGGAAATAAGCTTTTTCAGTTTGGTCTGCACTGTACAGCTTTTCGAGTAGTTTTTGAGCTAGCTCATTATCGATATTCAAGTGCTCTAAACATTGACATGCGGCAATTTGAACCTCTGTTGCCCAGTTATCAAAGCCGTTTGTTAGATGTGTTTGATGGTCAAGCTCATCGGCTCTAACACTGACATCAGCAATACCCTGTAAGCCAATGTTCTGCCATTCTTCTGTCGGGTGTTGCCCCGATAGATACTGGTATGCAAACTCATACTGGGGTGACGCTTTTTGTCCTAGCTGTTTTCTAACTAATGCGTTAAATACAGCCAGCTTTTCTTGGGTTGGCTTAAAATTGAATGGATGATTTGCTAGCTGCTCTTGCTCTTGTTCGGTTAACGTTTTGGTTGGATCTCTGCCTAACGCTTCGACAATCATCTTAATAAACTGTGTGCGTGGTGCAGGAGACAATAGCCCGCGTTCATCTAACGGCAGTTTAATAAACCAAATATAGTGTTGCTGACTCGCATCCCAGAATACGATGGCAAATTGAGCGTGACCTTGAATGGGTGATGGGTAAGGTGAATTAAGCTCTTCAATCTGATGAAATGCCATCATATCGATATGTTGTACTCGACGGCCCATGTCATAAACTTGGAATTGAGTGTTAGCAGTTTTTAAAAATTGGCTGAGGGTCGTTATTTCTGTCATATCGTTTTCAAGTGTAGGTTAATTGGCACATATTATAGGGATAAGTCAGGCTAGATGGTATCATCGCGCGTTAAATTTCCTGAGTTGTATTTACCTAAACGGCATGTAGTTGCTATCGATAAGTGACAGCGTTTAGAGTGTGAAATGACCATTTATTGAGTGATTACCAAGTAACGGCATCGAATATGGACTGAATAATGGCGATTAAATACAGCTCATATCAACTAAAGAGGCTACCTTGATAGAAGTTGAAACAAGCGAGAAACTGGATGCTTTAGAGGCTGAGTTAGCTAAACAAGATTTATTAAGCTTACACGCCCCATCATTAGAGGCATTAGCCAGTACCACACCTTTTGCGTGCGATGTGATGCCCTTTGAGCACTGGTTGCAGTTTATTTTTTTACCCAAAATGCGTTATATGCTCGATAATAATATACCGTTACCAAAAGCGATGGCCATCGCGCCAATGGCACAACATGTCTGGGCTAGTGAGCCTAAGTTACAAAATCTAATTAGTATTTTAACTGATTTAGATGCGCTATTGAGTCAAACACAATAGTGCTGTTAAGAGAGATTTAAAATGAGTGAAGAGACAAGAGAAGTAGCAGATAACGAACAACTTGATATTGAGGTTGAGCAAGAAGTCGCCCCTCATATTGAAGTGTTATATGAAGATGATGATGTGGTGGCTATTCATAAGCCTGCCGGTCTTTTGGTTCACCGTAGTTATCTTGCTCGGCGTGAGCGTTTTTTTGCCATGCAGCTCACGCGCGATAAAGTTGGCTGTCATGTATTTCCGGTACACAGGCTAGATAGGCCAACTTCGGGAATATTGTTGTTTGCCAAAAGTAGTGAAATGGCCAACGCACTATGTGGGCAATTTGCCGAACATAGCGTCGATAAAGAGTACCTGGCCATTGTTCGTGGCAATATGCATGAGGCTGGCACTCTTGATTATGCATTAAAAGAGGAGCTTGATGATCTAGGTGATAAAGATGTCGATCCTAACAAGCCTGCGCAAGATGCTGTGACAAGTTATCAGCCGTTGCTAAATAGTGAGATCCCGTATTCATCCGGCCGTTATGCCACGAGCCGTTTCGCGTTAGTTCAGCTTTCTCCACACACCGGGCGTAAGCACCAGCTAAGACGTCATATGGCGCACTTACGTCACCCGATCCTTGGTGACACAACCCATGGTGATGGAAAACAAAATAAGTTTTTCCGCTCTCACTTTGGAATTAACCGGTTATGGCTTATCGCAAAGAAACTGAGCTTTAATCACCCTAGAACAGGGGAGAGGATCCAAATTGAGACAGAGCTAGAAGCTGAATGGTTACAATTATTTGAAGGTTTAGGCTGGCACGATGATATTTTATCTGATGACAAGCAGCCACTCATCATCGCTTAATTGATACCAGAGCCTGTTAACGATTAACTAAGCTCTCGATACGCACAGTCTCATGAAGTTGAACTTTTAGTTAACTTGTTGATTATTTCTTCGCTTTGATTGTTATCGCTAAGACGACTAAGGGGCGTCATATTGGACTTTAGATATTGTACCGAATGGAAGTAACACATTCTTCGGATATGGGCACTGCGTTGAAGGTGTTTTCGGTGCCTTTGTCTACAAGAATGCTTCATTACGGCCTGTCCTTCTTGAGGTAACTTTTATTATTGCAGCAAAGCTTGCAGCAATATTCATTGATACAGTATGTTAAGGATATAACTAAATAGCTTTTAGGCGAAGTAAAACATGAAAAAAGTGAATCTAGTTTTTGGAACAGTTTATGGTGGCGCGCAGTTTGTGGCACAGACACTACAGCAAGCGTTAATCGAGCTTGGGCGTGATGCTGTGCTGCATCAACCCGAGCAGTTATCAGGTTTTGTACCACCAGAAGATGAACTGCTATTGATAGTATGTTCAACAACTGGACAAGGTGACTTACCTGATGATATCCAGCCCTGGTTCTATGAGATGCAGTCAAAAGCCCCTTACTTGCCACAACTTAAATTTGGCTTAATTGCACTTGGCGACTCCAGTTACGAAACATACTGCGGCGCAGGTGAGCAGTTATTGGCTCTCTTTGAAGACTTAGGTGCTAAGCGTCTTGGTCATTTTCTGAAAATTGATGCTGGTGAAACTATGGAGCCTGAAGTGGAAGCGTTAGCTTGGCTGCCTGGTTGGAATAAACTCATCGATACCGAGTTAGCTGCATAGCAACAGAGTCAGTTGTACTGATCCAAAGCGCGTTTACTTAACGCGCTTTTTTGTGCTTATAAATCAAACTTTAGCCTAGCCTTATGGCTGGTTAGTGTGCTTAGTCTCATGGCTGGCACGGTTAATTTATTGAGGCATGGTTAAAGATGTGAACATTCAGCGAAATTCAAGGATCTGCAGCCAAGGCTGATGATTGAAGCTAATCGTTATTCTCGGCTCTGCATACTGCTTCGTCCTACCTCCTAAATCCCTTTCGTCGTATATCGAGAGCATCTTACGCAGTATGCAGAGCTTTACCATTTGCTTTAAACATCAAACATCAAACATCAAACATCAAACATCAAACATCAAACATCAGGCGCACAGCGTGAGCCATTCTGCCATGCCACTTCTGTGTTGCACTGACTGAAAAGGGAAAAACCATTTCTTCATCAACACGCCTTGAATTGAAAAGCCTGAGAGGCTCTGAACTGACCACATATTGAGTACGATGGGTATAAATAACTGTCGGTGATTGAAAGTTTTTTTTGAGCAAGGTAGCTTGATAGGTTCGGGTAAGGTTAACGGGTTACAGAGGGCGTATGGAAAGGAAAATATTAATCATTGATTGTGCAGACGCGCCAGGACTTATCACTAAGATCACCGGGGTTTGTTTTGAGCACGGGCTAAATATTATTAAAAATAGTGAATTTGTTGATAATGCTCAAGGGCGCTTTTTTATGCGTACCGAGCTCGAAGGGCTAACTTTTTCTCCCTCGTTACAGCGAGAATTACAGGCGGTACTGCCAGAGAAAAACCATACCCGATTAGTTGATGCAGGTAAAAAGCGCATTGTGATTATGGTGACCAAAGAAGCTCATTGTTTAGGTGATATCTTAATTAAATCCTACTCAGGCGCCTTAGATGTCGAAATCGCGGCGGTGATTGGTAATCATCAGGTGCTGCAGCCGTTGGTTGAAAAGTTTGATATCCCTTTTCATTACATCAGCCACCAAGATGTAAGTCGTAGCGAACATGAAGCTATGATGCTTAACGTTATCGCTAATTACAGCCCTGATTATATTGTATTAGCAAAGTTTATGCGGGTGTTAGCTCCTGAATTTGTCAGCCAATATCCGAGCAAGATTATTAATATCCATCACTCATTTCTACCTGCATTTGTCGGGGCCGCCCCATACAAACAAGCATGGGAGCGAGGTGTCAAAATCATCGGGGCGACAGCGCACTTTGTGACGGATTCGCTCGATGAGGGACCCATTATCAAACAAGATGTGATCCCGGTTGATCATAGTTTTAGTGCTGAGGATTTGGCTCGCTGTGGCCGTGATGTTGAAAAAAGCGTTTTGAGCAAAGCATTGCATTTAGTGGTTAATGAAGAGGTGATTGTTTACGGTAATAAAACGGTGGTGTTTTAGCTTTTATAAAGCTGAGCGGCCTTGAGATCACCAAAGAATGCTAACCAAAGTATGATAACAACAGAAGAAAAAAATCCCGCAAAATGCGGGATTTTAAAGCGTGGAGTAATGAGCCCTAGGCTCAATTAATCGACGATGCGCAGTAGTTCGTTAATGCCGACTTTTCCGCGAGTCTTCTCATCGACTTTTTTAACGATGATGGCAGCGTATAAACTATAGGTACCACACTTAGAGGGTAGGTTGCCTGCAACAACTACCGAGCCTGCTGGAACGCGGCCGTAATGTACTTCACCGGTTTCACGGTCAAAAATACGTGTGCTTTGGCCGATATAAACGCCCATAGAGATCACACTACCTTCTTCAACCACAACACCTTCAACAATTTCAGAGCGTGCGCCGATAAAGCAGTTATCTTCAATGATGGTCGGGCCGGCTTGTAATGGCTCTAAAACGCCACCAATTCCGACACCGCCAGACAAGTGAACGTTCTTACCAATTTGAGCACAAGAACCGACAGTTGCCCATGTATCAACCATAGAACCTTCATCAACATAAGCGCCAAGGTTGACGTAAGATGGCATTAGTACTGTGTTCTTACCAATAAATGAACCTTTGCGGACTGCTGCTGGTGGTACTACGCGGATCGCTTCTTTGCGGAAACGGGCTTCGTCGTAATCAGCAAACTTCATTGGTACTTTGTCGAAGTATTTGGTTTCTGCGCCATCGATAACTTGGTTGTCGAAAATGCGGAATGAAAGTAATACCGCTTTTTTCAACCACTGGTGAACGTGCCATTCGCCATTAATTTTTTCAGCAACTCTGGCTTCGCCAGTGTCTAGCATGGCAATCACTTTTTCGACATCAGCGCGAACACTTGCATCAACTGTTGCCGGAGTGATCTCTGCGCGTGCTTCAAAAGCCGCTTCAATTCGTTGGCGTAAAGCCTCCATTTACTTCTCCCAATATTTTCGTTTAATGATAAATCTATAAAGCACTCATGAGTGCTTCACGTAATGTGTGTTGTTGAGTGTCATTTAGTTGCTGGCCATCGGCGCTCTGCAACAAAAAGAAATCTTCAGCTCTTTCACCAATGGTGGTGATTTTCGCTGCGAGTAAGGTAATTTCACAGCGGTACAATACTTCACCGACTCTGGCGAGTAACCCTGGGGAGTCGAGAGCGATAAGCTCCATCATACTTTTACCATGGCTACGGGTCTCAGGGAAACTGACTTGGGTTGCAACTTTAAAAGGTTTCATCTTTCTTGAAAGATTTCTAAACTTTGGCAACTTAGGCGTTTCATTACTTAAGGCTTTTATTAATGTCTTCTTGATCCCCTGGATCCGTGAGAGCTGTGATACGGGCTGGCCATCTTGTTCCAAAATAACAAAAGAGTCCAGCGCGTAGTTGTCCTTAGAGGTCATGATGCTTGCATCGTGAACGGTAATATTTTTATTATCTAAAATAGCCATCACGGCGGCAAATAACTTTGGTTTATCCTTGCCATATACAAACAACTCAGTTCCCCCGCGAGTAGCGTGCTTGGAGATCAAGACTAAGGCTTCATCATGTTTGTGTTTGATAATTGCCTCAGCATGCCAAGCAATTTGGTTAGGTTGATTTCGTAAAAAGTAATCGGCCTTAAAGCGCTGCCAAAGAGCGTCTAATTCTTTTTCCTTAATACCACGGCGCAGTAATTCTTTTTTCGCTTTAGCTTGATGTTCACGCACGCGGGCGCGAATGTCGACCGGCTTTTCCTTACCTCTGGCGAGCACTCTTTGGGTTGAAAAGTATAAGTCACGCAGCAGTGAGCCTTTCCAGTTATTCCAGGTTCTTTCATTGGTGGCACAGATATCGGCAACGGTTAAGCAATAGAGATAACTTAAATGCACGGCGTCGCGAACGCGCTCTGCAAAATCAGCGACAACATCGGGGTCGGAGATATCCCGGCGCTGGGCGGTAACAGACATCACCAGGTGGTTTTCAACCAACCAGCTGACTAAGCGACCATCATGATCATTCATGCCATGTAATTTACAAAAATCAAGCGCATCGGTCGCGCCGAGCTTGCTATGATCGCCGCCGCGCCCTTTGGCGATATCGTGGAAGATTGCTGCGAGTACCAGTAAGCCTTTTTTAGGGAGTTGGTTTATGAGGACAGAGCCTAGTGGGAACTCCTCTTTTTGCTCTGGCTGAGAGAATCGCTCAATATTGAGTAGTAGCCTGTGGGTGTGCTCATCAACGGTATAAGCATGAAACAGATCAAACTGCATCTGGCCTTCAATGGCGCGCCATGCGGGAAGATATGCCGACAGTACACCGTGCTTGTGCATCAGCGACAGTGCCACAATTCCTCGAGGGTGACGCAAAATCTGCATAAACAGTTTACGGCATGACTCGTGGTACATAAGCGGTTGTAGCTGAGCACGTCTAGCGCGGCGTAAACTGCGTAACGTGACGGCGTAGATAGCTTGAATATTGGAGTTTTTAGCGACCAACAAAAACAGCTGTAAGATATTTTCTGGCGTATCAAATAAGTCGCTATGTAAACTTTCAATAAAGATACCGCGGCGTTGGAAGTTGTCATCTATCGGGACGACTTCTAATGCTTTTATGTGGCCTAATGTTGCCCGTTTGAAGAGTTGAAGCAGCATTTGGTTTAGCTCCATGACTCGTCTAACCGTGCGGTAGTAGCGCTTCATCATCTGCTCAACAGCAAGCTGGGTGCCATCTTCATAACCCATTAACTTAGCGACCTGCGGCTGCAAGTCAAACAACAGCCTGTTTTCATCACGGCCGGAAATTAAGTGTAATGAACAGCGCAGTTGCCACAAAAAGTCTTGGGCTTCTAATAGCTCGTCAAGCTCTGTTGGCTCAAGAAAGCCGTGGTACACCAACTCTTCAAATTTCTCAGCGTTGAAGTGGCGCATGGCGACCCAGGCGACAGTCTGAATGTCGCGTAACCCACCGGGGCAGCTTTTTAAATTAGGCTCTAAATCAAATGCGCTGGCGCGAGTATGACGGGCTATTTGTTCGTCCCGCTTGGCGACATAAAACTCACTGCTGGGCCAAAAATTATCTTGGCGAATATTGCGGTAAAGTAGAGTAAACAAAGCCTGGGGGCCACAAAGTAGGCGCGATTCAAGTAAATTGGTTGCCACAGTGACATCTATGCGGCCTTGCTCAAGGGTTTGTTCAATGCTGCGTACACTATGACCGACTTCTAAGCCTGCATCCCAAATAAACGCGATGAAGGCTCCTAGGGCTTGTTCTGCATCTTGAGATAGCTCGCCTTCGGTCAGGAATAATAGGTCGACGTCTGAATGTGGGTGTAGTTCACCGCGGCCATAACCACCTACAGCGATTAATGCGATAGGAAACTGTTCGAGATGATGGGCGTGCCACTGCTTTTGCAACAGTTTATCAACGTGTTGGCAGCGAGTACTCACTATCGAGCGAATATCAGAAGTTGCATTAAAGGTTTCTAATAATTCTTGGTTCTGGTCGATTAACGCATTTTTTGCAGCTTGAGCACTATTCATCAAATCTCTTTTTCGAGAACGGATCCGTTGTGAACGATTATCTCTGCAAAAAAAGCTAATTTAAAGGGCTTTATTATGATTAATCATCAGTTAGCTAGGATTACGGCATCTTGCTTTATTTTGGTGCAGGTATTTGGCTGTAGACTCAGCGTTTGAAGCGGGTTTTAGATAGAAAAAAAGCGTGCTGAGCACTAATGCCGTTCACTTAAGGTGAACGGCATTTTTATTTTTGGCATACCGTTGAGGCCTTGGTTTTACTGTTCTGGGG